>CAYSSQ010000001.1:0-92279 GCA_964433825.1 uncultured Prochlorococcus sp.
TGGCGACGAATCACTCGGCATTTGTCACACATTTTTTTTACTGAGGCTCTAACCTTCATGAGGTTTTCTCATTAAAATATCAATTCTACATTCTACAACATCATAAAGCCATTTTTTGTTTTATATCATTAGAAATTTGATTTAAGTCTCTATCGCCATCAATATATTCCAAAATACTTTGATTTCTGTAATATCCAATTAGTGGTTGTGTTGTTTCATTATAAATTTTTAATCTTTTTCTTATCGTTGATTCATTATCATCAGTTCTCCCTCTTTTGAGTAATCTATCGACTAATACTTCTTCATTTACATTTAAATAAATCACCATCTCAAGTGGTTGATTTAGTTCTTTCAAAACTTCATTTAAAGAGCTTGCTTGCGATAAATTTCTTGGGTAACCATCAAGTATCCATCCTGTTTTCCTCAAAGAAAGATTTTTTTTTACAATTTCAAGAACTAATAAATCGCTCACAAGTTCTCCACTATTAATAATTTCTTTAACTTGTAATCCAAGCTTCGATCCAAAATCAACTTCATTTCTTAGTAATTCACCTGTAGATAGGTGTAAAAAAGAATAGCACTCACTTATTAAAGAAGCCTGTGTACCTTTACCAGCTCCAGGGGGTCCAAGAAATAAAATATTATTTTTCATCAATTATTAACCAACCCCTCATATCTTTGAGAAATTACATATGTCTGTATTTGTTTAGCAGTATCTATTGCAACACCAACTAAAATCAACAGAGAAGTTGCTCCCAAACCCTGAAAGGTTTGCACATTTGTGGCTCTTTCAACTGCTGCTGGGATAATAGCAACCGATCCTAAAAATAAACCTCCTAAAAGTGTCAGACGATTTTGAATACCTGATAAATAATTCGCTGTTTTAGAGCCAGGTCTAACACTTGGAATTGCAACCCCTCCCTTTTTCAGATTGGAAGCAACATCCACAGGATTTATTGTGAGAGATGCGTAAAAATATGAAAATCCTAAAATTAACGCAAAAAAAGTAAGTGCATATGGCCAAGGATTGGATGAACTAGGATTTAGCGAACTAGCTAATTTAATAAGAATTGGATTACCAGTTACGTTTGCAATTGTTATCGGCAAAAATATTAATGCAGAAGCAAAAATAATAGGCATTACTCCACCTGCATTCAATTTCAATGGTAAATAACTTTGTCTTGTAGGAAGTAAAGTAGTACTTCCTATTTGTCTCTTAGCACTAACAATAGGTATTCTTCTTGCTCCTTCTTGTACAAAAATTATCCCGACAATAGTAAGCAAAAATACACCCAATAAAACTGCAATACCAAGAACATCTGCACGATCACCAGTCTGTGCCTTTTCAATAGTAGAGCTTAATGCTTTTGGCAATGTCGCAACAATATTTAAAAAAATCACTAAAGATGCTCCTTGACCAATGCCCTTCTCTGTAATAATTTCGCTGAACCACATTACTATCATTGATCCAGTTACTAAAGCAATTGAAGTCTGAAGTACAAATGTTGTATCGCTTATGCCTTGAACGGCATATTGTCTGAGAATTAACGAAAATATAATACTTTGAAGAAACCCCCACCCTAAGGAAACATACCTTGTGATTTGTGCAATTTTTCTTCTTCCAGCCTCTCCCTCATTTTTTTGCAAGTCTTCTAAAACTGGTAAAGATGCAGTAAGCAACTGAATAATGATTGAAGCATTGATAAAAGGCAAAATACCTAAAGCAAAGATACCTAAAGTTGAAATTCCTCCTCCAGTAAAAATATCCAAAAACCCAATTAATTGACCACCCTGATCTATAAAACTCTTAAATGCCTCTCTATCAATTCCAGGGACTGGAATATAAATACCAAGTCTTACAAGTAGTAAAAGTCCCAGAGTCGTTAACACTCTATTTCTTAACTCTTTATTTAGAAATAATTGAGTAATTATTTCAGACGCATTAGGATTTCTACTTTTTTTGACTAACATAAAAGATTTTTTAGAAATTAAAACTTTTTAGGATAAAATTTCACAGGTTCCACCAGCATCTTCTATCTTTTTCTTTGCTGTTGAAGTAAAACAATGAGCCTCAACTTTTAGTTTTACTTTTAATTCGCCACCCCCTAAAATTTTTAAAGGATATTTTGGTTTATATAGTATTCCTTTTTTAACTAGAGAATCTAAATTAACAATCTCATTTTCTTTAAAATCATTCAATTTTGTCAAATTGATAATTGAATATAATTTTTGATTGATAATTTCAAAATGTTTTAATTTTGGAACTCTTCTGTAAAGGGGCATCTGACCACCTTCAAAGCCAGGTCTTGTGGGCCTTCCTGAACGAGACTTTTGTCCTCTCATCCCAAATCCACAAGATGCCCCTTGTCCAGCAGCTATTCCTCTCCCCTTTCTTAGTTTTTTCTTTCTTGAACCAGTGTTTGGTTTTAATGAATTGAGTGTTGTAGTCATAATTTTAAGAGTAAAGCTGTTCCAAAGAAATTCCTCTTTCTCTAGCAACAGACTTATGAGTTCTTAATTGAGAGAGAGCAACCATCGCAGCACGTGCATTATTTAATGGTGTTTTACTACCAAGTCTCTTAGCGAGTACATTTTTAATACCCGCTAATTCAAGTACAGTTCTAATAGAACCACCAGCGATAACCCCAGTACCGGGAGCAGCTGGTCTAATCAGCACATTTGCCGCTCCATCACTTCCCAAAGATAATGTTGGGATTGAATTATTAGGAGTTAAAGGAACTCTAACAAGATTTTTCTTGCCATCAGCCACTCCTTTTCTTACAGCTCCGATAACATCTCCAGCCTTACCAACACCAACACCTACTTGACCCTTCTCATTTCCAACAACGACAATTGCTCTGAAGCTCATCTTTTTACCACCTTTAACTGTTTTGGAGACCCTTCTTATTTGAACTACCCTTTCTTGCCAATCAGAATCCCTTTCTAAATTTTTAGAATCTCTCCTATTTCTTTTTCGATTTCCTCTTTTAGATTCATCTTGAGAACCAGAAAGGACTTTTTCAGGTTTAGATTGATTTTCTTTTTTTGTTGGTGTGTCAGTCATAATTAGTAAATTACCTCAAAATTTTAATCCGGCATCTCTAGCTGCATCTGCTAAAGCCTTAATCCTTCCATGATAGATGTTTCCTCCTCTATCAAAGACTACTTCAGCAATTCCTTTTTTAATAGCTCGTTTAGCTACTAACGAACCCACTTCAGATGATGAATCACAATTTGCTGCAGATTTTAAGATTTTACCTTTAAGTTCTTTATCAATTGTAGAAGCAGAACAAATAGTTTCTTGAGCTTGGTCATCAATAACTTGAGCATAAATATGATTATTAGAGCGGAAAACTGCTAATCTTGGTCTCTTGTTTGTGCCGACTAAAAATCTTCTTAATCTTTTATGTCGTTTTTGAGTTTGTCTCTTTCTTGAAAGTGAAGTCATAATTCTTTAAAGATTATTTTTTGCCGGACTTACCAGCTTTTCTAATGATTCTCTCATCATGATATTTGATCCCCTTACCTTTATAAGGTTCTGGAGGACGAATTGATCTGATTTTTGCTGCTTCATTTCCAACAACTTCTTTGTCTATTCCAGATACAATAACGTTTGTATTGTTTTCCACCTTGTATGTTATACCATCCGGGGGGACCATTTCTACTGGATGACTATACCCTGCACTAACAACTAGATTCTTCCCTTTAACTTGAGCTCTTGAACCAACTCCGACTATTTCTAACTTTTTAGTAAAACCTTCACTAACTCCTTCTACCATATTAGAAATTAAGGTTCTACATAAACCATGTCTTTGCCTAGAAAACCTTTTATTTGTTGAAGGATTCACTAAAATTTCTTTCTCATTTTTATCAAACCTAATACCATCAGGCATTACACGCTTTAATTCTCCTTTAGGACCCTTAACTGTAACTATTAATCCATCGATTTCGACAGAGACTTTCTCAGGTATTGAGACTGGTGATTTTCCTATCCTTGACATAATTAATCCTCCTTAATAAACATAACAAAGAACTTCACCACCAATACCTTGTTTCCTAGCATCGCGGTCACTCATTACTCCTTTGGAAGTTGATATTATAGCAACACCGAGTCCCCCAAGAACTCTTGGCAGGCCCTTAGTATTTTTATAAATTCTTAACCCCGGTTTACTTACTCTTTGCATAGATCTAATTGTAGGAAACCTATTTTTTCCACTATATTTAAGGCTAATTATAATTTGTGACTTATAACCTTCCCCCTCTTCATTTATATCATTGATAAACCCCTCTTTTTGAAGAACCTTTGCAATACTTCTGGACATATTAGAAGCAGGGATTGAAGTTGTAGAATGCCTTTTCTGACTCGCATTCCTTATACGAGTAAGCATATCTGAGATTGGATCGTGATTTGACATAATTTTGAAATTAATTGCTACTAAAGGGCATACCCAATTCTTTTAAGAGGGCTTTTCCTTCCTCGTCTGTTGAGGCACTTGTAACGATAGTAATATCCATTCCTCTAATCGAATCAATCTTATCAAAAGATATTTCAGGGAAAATTAGTTGTTCTTTAACACCAATAGTGTAATTACCTCTTCCGTCAAAACTTTTTGGATTTACTCCTCTAAAGTCCCTAATTCTTGGTAAGGCTAGATTTATAAATCTTTCAAGAAAAGAATACATCCTATCACCTCTAAGAGTGACGGAACATCCTATTGGCATACCCTGTCTAATTTTAAATCCTGCGATCGCCTTTTTAGCTCTAGTTACCAGTGCTTTTTGTCCAGTAATAGTTGCCATTTCATTAAGGGATGCTTCTAGAGCTTTAGAATTAGAAGCAGCTTCTCCAAGTCCTCTATTGATGTTAACCTTAACAACTTTTGGGACTTGATGTATGTTTTTAAGGCCGAGATCTTTTAGGAGTTTTGGCCTTATTGCTTCTTTGTAACGATGCTTAAGAGTCATAATTTTGTGAGCGAATTCTGGTCTTTGTCAGAATTGAAAATAAAGAAAATTTGAAATCTCAATTTGATGAAAAAATTAATCAATTAATTCACCAGTTTTTTTCAATCTCCTCTTCTTTACTCCTTCTTTATCGATAAAGTATTCAATTTTACTAGTAATTTTTTTCTCTTTGGAGTAAAACATTACGTTTGAGGCATGTATTGATGCTTCTTCAGTAGTAATCCTGCCATTCTCTCCTTCTTGTGTTGGTTTTTCATGCTTTGTTCTTAGATTTATACCTTTGATAATTAATCTATTTTCAACAGGCAACGTTTTTAAGACTTCACCTGTTTTACCTTTATCTTTGCCATTAATGACCTTAACTAAATCACCTGTTTTAATTCTCATTTTGATTCTTTTAGATTCTTTATTTTTTTTGAATGCATCTAACATTTAAATCACCTCCGGAGCTAATGAAACAATCTTTGTAAAATTACGTTCTCTTAGTTCTCTTGCAACTGGTCCAAAAACCCTAGTTCCCTTTGGATTTTTATCATCATTAATTAAAACCGCTGCATTATCATCAAATCTAATTGAATTCCCTGTATCTCTTCTAAGTGTCGCTTTAGTTCTGACAATAACAGCCTTAACAACATCTGATTTTTTAACTCCCATATTTGGAAGTGCATCTTTTACAGAAGCGACAATGACATCACCGACATGTGCATATCTTCTGTTAGAGCCTAAAACTCTTATACATTGAAGTCTTTTTGCTCCACTATTATCTGCGACAGTAAGATAAGTTTCTTGTTGAATCATTTTTTATCCCCCTTTTCATTAAATGATTTATTAAGGATCTCTTCAATCGCCCATCTTTTGTGAGCACTCATGGGTCTAGTTTCCTTAATCCTTACTCTATCACCAGTAACACAACTATTATCTGGATCATGAGCTTTATAACGTGTTGTTCTACTTACAATTTTTTTATAAGTAGGATGTGGGTAACGGTTAATAACGGCGACAACGACAGTTTTGTCCATTTTGTCGCTTACAACAGTTCCAACTCTTTCTTTAAGTGCCATAATGTTTAATTAATCAGTTGATGATTGCTTGATGTTTTGATTTTTTTTTAAAGTTAAAAGTTGAGCAATTTGTTTCTTAATAACTTTAAATTTATGCGTTTCATTAAGTTGTCTCGTCGCTTGCTTAAATCTTAAATCAAATAACTCTTTACGAAGAGAGTCTATTTGACTTTGAACTTCGGAACTATTTAAATTCTTAAATTCATTAAATTTTTCTATACTTTTCATGATTTAACCTCCTTTTCATTAACTTTTGGAATCTCCGATTTAACATCACTTGATTCATCATGTAATTCATTACTCGTAATAAATTTTGTTTTTACAGGAAGCTTATATTGAGCGAGCCTCATCGCTTCTTTAGCAATTTCTTCAGTAATTTCTTCACCACCCATTTCAAATAAAATCCTTCCAGGTTTAACAACCGCGACCCAAAATTCAGGATTACCTTTACCAGAACCCATCCTTGTCTCTGCTGGTCTCATAGTCACTGGTTTATCAGGGAAAATACGTATCCATATTTTTCCACCTCTTTTTACATATCTTGTCATTGCTCGCCTACTAGCCTCAATTTGACGAGATGTTACCCATCCACAATCTTGGGCTTGTAAAGCATATTGACCGAATGCGATGGTGTTGCCACGAGAAGCAATCCCTTTCATCCTACCTCTATGCTGTTTACGAAATTTTGTTCGTTTGGGACTAAGCATTTTTAAACCTCCTATGAATTCTCATTAGAACGATCCTCAAACTGCTGAGGAGATCTTCCACCTTTTCTTTTGGGATTTCCTCCAACAGGTATGGTTTGTTCATCTTTTGAGAGAACTTCTCCCTTAAAAACCCATACTTTTATTCCTAAAACCCCATAAGTAGTATTTGCTTCTCTTGTAGCGTAATCAATTTCTGCTCTTAGTGTATGCAGAGGGACTCTACCCTCTCTAGTCCATTCTGTTCTTGCAATCTCTGCGCCGTTAAGTCTTCCACCGACCTGTATCTTTAGGCCTAGCACACCTGCCCTTTGTGCTCTTTGTAGAGCCATTCTTATGGTTCGTCTAAATGCAACTCTTTTTTCAAGTTGTTGTGAAATGTATTCTGCAAGTAAAAAAGCATCTGCATCAACCCTTTCAACCTCAACTACATTGATTCTAACCTGTCTGGTTCTATCACCTATTGTTTTTTGAATACCAGAACGTAATTCTTCAATTCCACTACCTTGCCTGCCAACTATAACTCCAGGCCTAGCTGTTTTTAATTCAAGTTCAAGCTGATCTGCTTTTCTAGCAATTAAAATATCACTAATTCCTGCAGCTCCATATTTTTTTTGAATAAAAGTACGAATCTTATTATCTTCTTGAAGAAGCATAGAATAAGTTTTAGGAGAGGCGAACCATTTAGAACGATGTTCTTGAGTAATACCTAATCTTAAACCTGTGGGATTTATTTTATGACCCATTAGCTTTGTTCCTCCTTATTAGTTTGATTTGTTTGATTTGTTTGAGATTGTACAGAAATACTAATATGACAGGTTTGTTTTTTTATTGCAAACGCTCTGCCTTGAGCTCTAGGTCTATACCTTTTCATTACTGGACCCATATTTGCGGATGCTGAACATATAAATAAAGAAGATGGATCCATACCTAAGTTATGTTCAGCATTTGCTACCGCAGATCTTAATACTTTTGTTATGGGTTCAGTGGATCTATAGGGCATAAATTCCAGCATTATTAATGCATCCCTATAAGATCTACCTCTTATTTGATCTAATACTCTTCTAACTTTAGAAGCAGAACCACGGATATAGTTACCGTGAGCGATTGCTGTTTTGTTTTTTTCAGGTGTTTTTGTCATTATCTTGCTCCTTTTTTATCTCTAATATGACCCCTATAAGTACGTGTGGGGGCAAATTCACCTAATTTATGGCCAACCATTTGTTCAGTTATAAAAACAGGAATATGTGCCCTGCCATTATGAACTGCAATTGTATGACCAATCATTACTGGAAGTATAGTTGAAGACCTTGACCAGGTTTTGATAACAGATTTGTCGTTATCAGTATTTTGTTTTTCAACCTTTTTAAGCAAACTATCTGCAATAAAAGGTCCTTTTTTAAGTGAGCGTCCCATAATTTAAAAAATAGAATTATAAAAATGAATGATCATGAATCTCGACCTCCACGACTCCTCTTCGAAACACGACGTCTCTTTCTGAGAACCAACTTGTTACTTGGTTTATTCTTCTTGCGTGTTTTCAACCCTAGTGCAGGCTTTCCCCAAGGAGTTACAGGACCAGCTCTACCTATTGGAGCTTTTCCCTCTCCTCCCCCGTGAGGATGATCACAAGGGTTCATGACACTCCCTCTAACCTGTGGCCTTCTACCAAGCCATCTTCTTCTTCCAGCCTTTCCCAAACTTGTATTACGAATTTCTGCATTCCCTACTTCTCCGAGGGTTGCATAGCATTCTTTTCTGACAAGTCTTACTTCTGTAGAAGGTAACTTTAAAGCTACATAATCACCTTCCTTAGCCATAACTTGAGCACTAGCGCCAGCAGACCTTACCATTTGTGCACCTCTACCTGCATATAGCTCAACACAATGAACACTTGAGCCCAAAGGCATAAAGGATAATGGCATCGCATTTCCATTCTCAATTGGAACTGATTCGCCAGCAATTAACTTCTGACCAACTTTCACACCTGCTGGGGCAATAATATATCTTTTTTCTCCATCTTCATAAAACAACAAAGCAAGTCTTGCATTTCTATGAGGGTCATAATGAATCGCTGCTACTTTAGCTGTTATATCTCTCTTATCCCTCCGGAAATCAACAATTCTATAAAGTCTTTTATGACCACCACCTCTATGTCTACAAGTGATCACACCTCTATTATTTCTTCCCTTTAATCTATGCTTTGAAATTAGTAATGATTTCTCAGGTTTTTTTCCTGTTATTTCACTGAAGTCTGTCACGACTCTCTGTCGTGTTCCAGGGGTATAAGGTCTGAATTTACGAATTGCCATTTTAAAACTCCTTATGACTCAGGGAATAACTGAATTTTGTCCCCTTCAGCAAGGCGAACAATCGCCTTTTTAATTTGAGAACGCTTTCCAGCAAATTTTCCAACCCTTCTTGACCTTCTGGGTGGATTCATTGTATTAACTCCGATAACTCTAACATTAAACATTGTCTCTACAGCAGCCTTGATATCGGGTTTAGCTGCTCTATGATCAACTTCAAATGTATACTGATTCAGATCAAGAGCATTTGTAGCTTTCTCTGTAATTATCGGCTTTCGAATAACATCCGCTAAACGTGAATTGAATTTTTTTGTCATGATCCGTAAACCTCCTGAATTTTTTCAATCGCTGTTTTACCTATCACAATATGATTAGCGTTTAAAATATCAAAAACATTTAGTTGATCCGCAAGGATAAGCTTCACATTAGGAATATTTTTTATAGATTTTTTTACGACTGCATCTGGGGAATCAAGAATGATTAGAATTTTTTTTGCTTTATCTATTCCTAACCTATCTAAACCAGCAATAATTTCTCTTGTTTTAGGTTGTTTAAGAGATGAACCAAAATCATCAACAGTTTTTACTTCAGAAATTCTTGACATTAAGGCTGTCCTTAGAGCTAATCTCCTTTCCTTGCGATTCATATCTAAATTGTATGAACGTGGCTTTGGACCAAAAATAATTCCGCCTCCAGGTCTCAAAGGAGTTCTGATCGAACCTTGTCTTGCTCTACCTGTTCCTTTTTGCTTGTATGGTTTTCTACCTCCACCTCTCACTTCAGATCTAGTGAGCGTAGACGCGTTACCTTGTCTTTTGTTTGCCAATTGTCTTAAAACTGCTCTGTGAATAAGATCTTCAGCAGAAGTTTCTTTAGCGACCTTAAGATCCAATGTTACTTTGCCACCTTTTTTGCCATCCCACTTTAGAGTTTCTAATGTAGCCATTATTTTGTACCTCCTTTATTTCCAACTTTATTATTGGGCTTTATATTGAGAAGAGAACCTGGTTTACCAGGAACAGAACCTTTTACGATAATTAAATTTTTTTGATCATCGACTTTTACTACAAGTAATCCTTTAGTGGTAATATTTTTCCCCCCATATCTACCCGCCATTCTTTTACCTGGATAAATTCTTCCAGGTGTAGTTCCTGCTCCAGTTGATCCAGGCTGCCTATGATTTTTAGATCCATGACTCATTGGTCCTCTGCTGAAACCATGCCTTTTTTGATAACCAGAAAATCCTCTTCCCATTGACTTACCGCTGATATCAACTTTTTGACCAACCTCAAAATTCTTCACTGTAATTTGAGTACCTAATTCATATTGAGAAGTTTCTTTAACACGGTACTCTTTTAAATATTTCAATAGTTCTTCACCAGATTTTGATAAATGACCTTTCTGAGGTTTGTTCAATAGCTTATCTTTTGTAGAACAATAACCTATTTGCACCGCAGTATATCCATCCATAGCAGATGTTTTTAATTGGGTAATTCTACAAGGGCCTGCCTGAATAAGGGTGACAGGAACTGCATTACCTTTTTCATCAAATAATTGGGACATTCCCAATTTTTTTCCTAAAATTCCAACTGACATTTGACTTTTGTAAGACTAGCAAAAATTTAATTTTTAATTTATTTTCTAATACCTTCTTTAAATAAAGGAACTAGCTCAAAGTAAAAACTAATCATTGTGGTTGAGACTTATCTATTTAAAAGATAGTTTCTCATTAGGTTATTACCTAACCAAAAATTTTAACGCAAACGTTAAAATCGTGGATTGAAATAGAGGCTCTGCTAGCGTTCGAGCATAAAAATCCACCGATTTATAATTGTACAGCATCAAGTTCCATAAAATGAAATATCATGTGAATATAGTGGAAATTATTTTTCATGCCTTTACTTCTCACAGGACAAAAATTTCATGATGATCTATTACATCATGGAGCGTTAGCTATATTCGCACCACTTGAGGGAGGATATGAGACTCGGCTTCTCAGAAGAATGCGCGCTAGAGGATTTAAAACATACATCACTTCTGCTCGAGGTTTAGGCGACCCAGAGGTTTTTCTATTTAACCTACATGGGGTAAGAGCACCTCATCTCGGACATCAAAACATTGGAAGAAATGGAGCTCTTGGTGAAGTACAACAGGTAATTCCACAAGCAGCAGAACTATTTAATGAGAATGATAAGAAAAAGCTCCTGTGGCTTCTTGAAGGACAAGTATTATCTCAATCTGAGTTAGAACGCTTAATACAAATCTCTCAAGAGAATGAAGAATTAAAGATAGTTATTGAGATGGGAGGTTCTAGAAAACTTAAGTGGGAATCGCTACAAAACTATATTAAAAGTCATTTATAAATTTGAATACTTTTACAAAAAATCAAACCAAATCTGATAGATGGGTCAAACTCATCTGTGGAGCAAGCAATGAGGATATTGCTTCTATCGAAGATCTTTGCGCAATCTATACTGCTGCTGGCGTTGATTATATTGATGTAGCTGCAGATCCATCAGTGGTTGAAGCAGCTAGAAATGGAATCAATTGGTCAAAAAAAGTATTTGGGAAACATCCTGGGTTAATGATAAGCATCAGTGATGGTAAAGATATTCATTTTCGCAAAGCAAAATTTGATCCTAAAATTTGTCCAAGTGACTGTCCAAGGCCATGTGAAAAAATTTGTCCGACTTTCGCCATTAATGAAAATGGAGTTAATAAAAACAAATGTTACGGATGTGGTAGGTGCATTAATAGTTGTCCTTTAAATTTAATTTCTGAATATGAATATCGTTTATCAAAAAGTTCCTTAAGAGAAATCCTTCAAAAAATAAAACCAGACGCAGTTGAAATTCATACAGAGATTTATCGAAAAGAATCTTTCGAAAATGTTTCAAATATCATTAAACAATCAAAAGTACAGTTAAAAAAGATTTCAGTAAGTTGTGGATTATCACAATCCAACACATCTCCAGAGGCTCTCGCAAAAGCTTTCTGGGAAAGATATGAAATATTAAAAGAACACAACGTTCAATTAATTTGGCAACTTGATGGTAGGCCAATGTCAGGCGATATAGCCCCAACAGCAGCAAAAGCTGCGGTCAAATTGTGGGAAAAGATACATCCCCTTCTTCCTCCTGGTTTAATTCAATTAGCAGGGGGTACAAACGGAAGTACATATAAATTTCTTAAGAATGATGAAATCCCAGATGGGATAGCTTTTGGTAGCGTAGCCAGAAAACTTGTCCAACCGCTAATTGAAGATGCCTTTAAATTAAATAAGAAAATCTATGAGAATCCTGAAAAAATGGCCTTAGCCATTAGGAAAGCAAAGATTTTACTTGAACCATGGAAAGCGAATCAAACAATTTTATAGTTTTTAGATCGTAAAAGATCTATATTATGTATTAAAATAAGAAATCTAATGGGCCGTCGCCAAGTGGTAAGGCAGCGGGTTTTGGTCTCGCCATTCCTAGGTTCGAATCCTAGCGGCCCAGTTAACTAAATTATTCAACAAAGAGTGCAAAATCAAAAATTAATTTTATTTGATTTTGATGGAGTAATAATTGACGGAATTAATGAGTATTGGTATAGCTCATTAATGGTTTGCAAAATATATTTAAATTCAAAATTAATACCGGCAGACTTAAATATTAATATGAAAGTTTCAAATACTTTTAAGGAAATAAGGCCATGGGTAAAATACGGATGGGAAATGATTCTCATAACTCATGAAATTGTCAAAGATAATAAACCTCTTAATGACTCATCAAAAAGTGATTTCTTAAAAAATTATCAAAAGAGTTGTCAGGATTTATTAGCTAAAAATTCATGGGAGATTAGAAATCTACAAAAATGGCTCGATAAAGTGAGAGAATTACAAATATCATCAGATTATGACAAATGGATCAAACTTCATAAACCATTCTCGCAGGTTATTTCTTTCATTAAAAAACTACAAGAAGATGGATATAAGATTGGAATTATTTCAACAAAAAACAAGGTATTTACTTCAAAGATCTTAAGAAGATTTAATATTCATCCTGAATTAGTCTTTGGATATGAAGAAGGAAAAAAAGTTGACATAATATCTAATCTTGTTGAAGAGTATGAAATAAAAGGTTTTATAGAAGATCGAAGAAAAACATTACTAAATTTAAAAGAAAACAAGAAAACAAGTACAGTTAAATGCTTTTTAGCAGATTGGGGTTATTTAAAGGATACCGATAGATTGAATCTAAAAAAAGACATTATTCTACTAAAATTAAAAGATTTAAGAAATTTACTTGCTAATTTAAATTGATCAGCTAGGGTACGTCTGTACTATTGAATTTATTCTTAAATTAATTTGGATATGAAGTCTAAATTTAAGAAGTATTTATCAATAACTATTCAGCAATCAAAAAGATGAGTATTGAAGGAAAACGAAATGAAGGGTTTAGTGATGGGCTTTCAAAAGAGAAAGATAAAGCCTTAAGCCTAGTCTTAGGACAAATCGAAAGGAATTTCGGGAAAGGATCCATAATGCGCCTAGGAGATGCATCCAGAATGAGAGTTGAGACCATCTCAACTGGAGCATTAACATTAGATTTAGCATTAGGAGGAGGATATCCTAAAGGACGAGTAGTGGAAGTCTACGGACCAGAGAGTTCCGGCAAAACAACATTAACTCTTCATGCGATAGCGGAGGTTCAAAAAAACGGAGGCATAGCAGCATTCGTAGATGCTGAACATGCCTTAGACCCTGTGTATGCTGCATCTCTTGGAGTCGATGTGGAAAATTTATTGGTTTCTCAACCAGATACTGGAGAAATGGCTTTAGAGATTGTTGACCAACTCATCAGATCAACAGCTGTTGATCTTGTAGTTGTTGATTCAGTGGCAGCGCTAACTCCTAGATCTGAAATCGAAGGAGAAATGGGAGATCACGTAGTAGGCAGTCAAGCAAGATTGATGAGCCAAGCAATGCGAAAGATTACTGGAAATATCGGCAAATCAGGTTGCACAGTTATATTCCTAAATCAATTACGACTCAAAATTGGCATTACTTATGGCAATCCCGAAACCACTACAGGTGGAAATGCATTGAAATTCTATTCATCGGTAAGATTGGATATTAGAAGGATCCAAACTCTCAAGAGAGGTACAGAAGAATATGGTATACGAGCAAAAGTTAAAGTCGCAAAAAATAAAGTAGCTCCTCCATTTAGAATTGCTGAATTTGATATCTTATTTGGTAAAGGGATAAGTACGACAGGTTGTTTATTAGACCTAGCAGAGGAAACTAATATAGTAATAAGAAGAGGTGCTTGGTACAGCTATGAAGGAGAGAATATAGGTCAAGGAAGAGATAATACAATTATATGGTTAGATCAAAATTTAGAAATTAAAGAAAAAATAGAATCAATAGTAAGGCAAAAGTTAACTGAAGGAACAGAGGTAAGTTCAAATTCAATGAAGCAGCTAAATTCGAATCAAAATAACAGTACGATTACAAATAATATTAAAGAGGTAGCATAAATTCATAATGAATCCGCAGGAGTCCACAAACCTAACGCTGGTCCTATAAATCTAACTACAATCCAGAGCAAAACCAATAACCCAATACCTACCCATCCCCCTTTTATAGTAATTTTAATAAAATTATCTTTTTGATTTTCTGTGATGGGTAACCATTCAAATAATCTTGGAGATTTGTCATTACTTAAACTCATAAGTTTTTTCTTAGGAGGCAATCCTAGATTTTTCCTTCTTTTAGCTTCTCCCATGTAAATTCTTTTTTTTTGATAATAACCTACTCAAAGGGAAACATATGATTTAAAACTTTTGAAGGTTGAATCTTTTTTATTAATTCTCTCCCCCATTGTCTATTTCTTACTCTTCCATCCAGTATAACTAGAGATCCTGAATTCTTTCTTAAAGGAGACACAGCTTTTTCAAGCTTAGTAACAGCTTCAGGTAGTAAGAATTCTCTAAACCAATCCTTAGAGCGTTTAAAATGAAAAGAGATAGTCTGCTCATTAATAGGATCAGTAATATCAGGAATGGGTAATACTGGAATAATAATTTGATCAGGTAATATTGAAAAGAATTGATTTTTGAACCACCAATCATAACTCGCTACTAGGATTGATTTATTAGCTTTTGGCAAAGTCTCAAGTAATACTAAATAACCATATTGAGATGCCAAATTGGTAGCTAAATTGATTTTCAAATCATGCGTATCGGTTAAGATCAATGTCAACCCTTTACTTAGCAAAAAAAGTTTAGAAATTTGACTGCTTATGGAGTTTAAGAATAAAGGATTATTAGGTAACATTTGTCGAGGGGGAACGTAAATTGAAAAACTTTTCTCATCAAAGTCGCTCTTAAAATTAACAACTAAGTCAATATGGAAATTATGACCTTTTAAATATTTTCGAAAAAAATTATCCTTTCTAAAAGAAGACAGAAAAAGAAAATAATTTTGCGTAAGCAAATCTCTAATCTCATTTAATTCGTCAATTGGTTCTAAAACAAGAGACCATTCAAAATTCTCATAATTCACTTTCACCCAACAAGCCCAAGTAGCAAATAAAGCATCATTAACTCTCGAAAATTCTTGGGAGAATGATTTATTTTGTTTAAAAAATTCCTTCAGATGTTTTATCTCACTTTTAGACAGATAAACCTTTTCATTAGTTGGTATTGCCCTTGAAAAAAATCTTTTTTTCAAACTATTGTATTGTTGCTGTATTACTTTTTCTTGATGATTATTATTTTTAATACATTTAAACCAATCCTTTTTAAGTAAATTTATTTTTAAAATATCCTTCAAATCTGCTTTGAGATTTGCAATATCACTTAATACAATGCGTTTACCATTAAAATTATTATCATCATATCTTTTCAAAATATCGATTAATGATATAAGAAAAATTTTATGTTTAGAAAAAATTATTTGATCATTAATAATTTCAAAATTAAAGCCAAATTCTTTTAAATGATTTAAATGTTTTTTCTTTAATACTTCAATTTTTTCTCTTGAAATTACCAAAAATATATCTTTTTCATTCAAGAACAAAGAAATTAATAAAGGAGAAAACCACTTATCTGTTAAAAAAATTTCTGAATTTATTAAATAATTTTGATCAGTCTGGATACATTTTGAGATAATTCTCCCAAATGAATAAATATGATTCCAATCAATAAAATTAGATTTCAAAAAATTCTTTAAATATTTATGACTTGCGATCTCAAGCATTTATAATAATCGAAATTGTTTTAAAAAATATGATAGTAATAAAGAAAACTATAGCCAAAAAAATATCTAAAAATTTAAAATTATGAAAATAGGAATTGTGGGATTAGGACTAATAGGGGGATCAATTGGTTTAAGGTTACAGGCTTTGAATCATACAGTCTTTGGAGTTGTCAATAATACTTTTAATGAAAAAAAAGCAATAGAGAGAAAACTAGCAACTTACGTGACTACAGATTTAAATGTTTTGAAAGAATGTTCTATTATTTTTTTGGCACTACCCATAAGAAATTTAATAAACCCTAAAAAGGAGTTAATAGAGACCATCCCACAAGACGCAATAATTACTGATGTAGGCTCTATAAAAGAACCCATAATAAATACCTGGGAAAGTGTACATCGATTATTTGTAGGCTCTCATCCGATGGCAGGTAATGAATTTAAAGGAGTTAATGCAGGGAATGTTAATCTTTTCGATAATTCAAAATGGATAATCACAAAAACTACTAGAACAGATGAGGAAGCAGTCAAAAAATTATCAAAATTAATTATTTCTATGCACTGCGAAATAATTTATACTACTCCAAAAGATCATGATAAAGCCACATCTTTAATATCACATTTACCCATCTTTTTGGGATCATCTCTTATTCAAACTGCTTACGAAGACAACGATAAGGTCGTTAAGATTCTTTCTCAAAAGATTGCCTCCTCAGGATTTGCTGATAGTTCTAGAGTAGGAGGAGGAAATGCAGAATTAGGAAGAGATTTAGCAGAATTCAATAATGAAAACATATTAAATAGTATTCAAAGATTAAAAGCGAACCTAGATGATCTTGAGAAAATAATAATAGAAAAAAACTGGGTAAAGCTTTACGATAAACTTGAAAAATCAAAAGATATGAGAAAAAAATTTTTAAATTAAATATTTTATAACTCTATTTGAGGCAACCCTCTTGAGGCTAATATCTGTCTCACAACCATAAAGGCAGATTGACTAACTCCAGCGGTTCCCTCTCCAGGATATATTGAATCTCCACACAACCATAAACCTTTAAAGGGACTTCTACTAGATAAACCAAATAATCCGAATGTATTAAGATTTTGTCCTAAACCCCCAACTATTCCTCTTGGTCTATTTGTCCATTTTTGAAATCCTAAAGGAGTTGCTAATTCTCTATGTATCCATTGACTAGAGGAGATTTCAAATTTATTTTCTATCGCTAATGATATTTTTTCGAGATAATCCTTCTTTTTCTCAATATACATTTTTTTACTTAAATCAAACCATTCTTTTGTTTCAGTAAAAATACTAGCAATTAATGTCATTTCCCCAAGAGGTGCGCGACCATCTCCTTCCTGACTTACTGATAAAAAAAGAGAACCAAGTTCGTCCGATATAAATTGATAGTGGCTAGATGGAATTTTTTCAGGGGAAATCCTTTTTAAAACCGAATAGAAAACAATTGCTCCTGTAGGTTCAGATATATTTCTAATTCTATTTTTATATTTGTTATATAGTTCTGAAGAATCATCGAGATGATCTAATAAACTTTGAGGAGGTATTGCATAAACTATATCTTTTGCCGCATATTGAAAAGATTCTTCCTTAATTTGAGCATTAAGCTTCCATAATTTACTATGTTCTTCAAAATATATTGAATTAACTTTTCGCCCATAATGAATTTTAGCATTTGTTAATTTCAATGATTCTTCTAAAGCTTGACTCAAAACCTGCATAGATTCTTTTAAATGAAAAAGACCATGTGGCTTTTGAGGCATTTGTAGTACAGTACATCCATAAAGTGCTGGAGTTTTATAGACATCTTCTTGTGAATAGAGTTTTAATTGTAAGTTTAAAAATTGAATCAATCTTTGATCTTGATGAGCACCACAAATTCTTAATAAATCAAAAATAGATGATTTTAAAAGCATTCCTGTAATAATATTTTGAGGAATTATTGCTTTTAACAATTGAGATAAATCCCATATATTGCCTATTGGTAAAACAGGATTATTATTTGCAAATTTCCAGTTACTCTTATGAATCAAAGAAGATAATTCCCAAAATTTTTCACTACCTGGGAATTGTTTTTTTCTTTCCTGAATCCACTTACTATTTTCATACCAAATACTTATTGGATTACTACCATCGTTCAAATCAACAATACAAGCAGGGTCTAATATAGTAGATTTTGGTATTGGTATCTCAAGAAAATTAAATATTCTGGAATGTATCCCTCCTTGTTCTAAACCTGCTACTTGAGTTGCACCTACATCAAAAATATAATTTTTTCTCTTAAACGTCCCTGCACATCCACCTGATTGTAAATGAGATTCAATTAGGGTTACTGATAGACCTAGTTTTGATAAGATCGCAGCAGATGTGAGTCCTGCAATACCCCCACCAACTACTACAATATCTTCATTAATCATTACAATGAATAAACTACCTACTACTGAAGTTAGCGAAATTTGCACCCAATTAGGTGAATCAAGAATAAAAAATATCTTACAAATTCATGGAGGTAATATTCATAATTGCTTCAAAATAGATTTTCAAAAAAAATCTATTTTCTTAAAAAGAAATAAAAGAAATGAAAGATTTTTGAATTATGAATATCATTGTTTAAAAGATTTAGAAAAATATATCAATCATGAAAATTTACAAACTCCTAAAATATATTCTTACTTGGAAATTAATAAAATAGAACTCTTATTAATTGAATGGATAGAAATGAAAATGACTAATCAAATGAAATTAGGAAAAGGCTTAGCAGAAATGCATTTAATATCAAATAATCATAATCCAAATAAATTCGGTTATGCAGTTGAAGGATTTATCGGACTCAGTAAACAAATATCAGGATGGGAAAAGAATTGGGCAGACTGTTTTATTAATCTAAGAATTAATCCTCAATTAAAAGAATTCAAAAAAAAGAATTTTAATTCAAATGAAGTAAAAAAGTTAATTTTAAAAATCAAAATGATCCTCAATGATCATAGCCCATTAATTTCTTTAGTTCATGGTGATTTATGGTCAGGAAATTTTGGAATTAATAGTTTTAATAAAGGGGTTATTTTTGACCCTGCATCTTGGTGGGCTGATTGTGAAGTTGACATAGCTATGTCATTACTATTTGGAGGTTTTAAACAAGATTTTTACAATGAATACTACAAAGTTTTACCAAAGAAAGAAGGTTTTGAGCAACGAATAACAATCTATAATCTCTACCACATATTAAATCACGCTAATATGTTTGGAGGAAGTTATGTATTACAAGCGAATCAATATATTAAAAATATTATAAATATGTAAGGTAAGCTATCAACCTAAGTAAGTTTTCTTTAAATTCTGTAACTTGTCCAATACTGCATCACGATTTTCACTAGTCCTTAAGTTCTGCCAGCTCCATTGACCTACAACAATCACTCCAAGTAATTCTAGAAGCCCAGGAATTATTGGGAAAAAGTTAATTGTGTCAATAACAACCTTAATAATTATTTGAGCTATAACCACAACCGCAATAATACCGGCTGCTTTTCCATATTTTCCCATTTGGGTCCAATCAACCTTTCCAAGGGTATCGTTGATTTTCCCCATAACATCAGAATATTTATCTGAAAGATTTTTATTTTCAGAATTAGTATCGGAGGCAGAGTCTTGATTTGACTCAGGAGTGTTCTCACTCATGAATTCAGTCAGCATGTTATCTACCAGACAGTATCGGAAAAATCGTATATTGACTACCTATTTGTTGTAGATAATCCCGAACCGAAATATTTACTTTAAGCCAACATCAATTGGTATCAATAGAGTTTTAAGAATTTTACTATAAAAAAGCGTTTACAAAAACTTCACACTTAAATCTCCTTTTCGTAATAAAAGTCAAAAAATACTAATTCTTCAAATTATCGTTTAGAGAAATTTACCTGATTTTTTGAGTTTTATAAAACACTAGACTATAATTTATAAGTTAGCTTCACTACGAATTTATAATTAAAATATTTTGTAAACACCATCAATATTTAATGTATGCAAATTTCAGAAAGCCTTTATAAAACAATACTGAACAAGGACGAGAAAGAGAGATATCAGAGACATATATCTTTAGAAGAAATTGGAATTAATGGACAGATAGATTTAAAAAATAGTGCTGTAATTTTTGTAGGTGTCGGGGGTCTAGGTTCATCTGCAATCTTATATGGCGCTGCAGCGGGAATAGGAACAATAGGTTTAATTGATAACGACAAAATTGATAAATCAAATCTTCAGAGACAAATTATTCATGACACAACAGGCATTGGTGATGATAAAATTATTTCCGCAAAAACAAAAATCAAAAGACTTAATCCTAACTGCAAAATTATCACCTATTTAGAAAGATTAAATCCAAATAATATTTTGGAAATCTTTGAGAATTTCGACATTATTTGCGATTGTTCAGATAATTTTGGCACTAGATACTTAATAAATGATGCATGCATAATACTTAACAAACCGTTTATATTTGGCTCTGTCCAAGGTTTCGAAGGGCAAGTAAGTGTTTTTAATTTAACCAAGAATAGTCCAAATTTAAGAGACTTACTTCCAATATCACCTTCCAAGAATGATATCCCAAGTTGCAAAGAATTTGGCGTTATCGGAGTTTCAACAGGATTAATTGGGATTTTACAAACGAATGAAATCATAAAAATAATTATTCAAAAAGGAGAAATTCTTGATGGGAAATTATTAATTTTTAATTTACTTAATATGACAATGAAAAAACTAATTTTGAATGGAAATAAAAATAGCAAAGAAAAAATAAATAATCTTACAGATCTAAGGGAAGATTATGAAGAATATAAATGTATAACTAATAAAGTTCAAACAATTAACAATATTGAATTCAAAAAAATTTATCAGAATAATCTCAAACAAATAATTATTATTGATGTAAGAGAAAAAGAAGAATTTGAAGAATTCTCATTAAAGGGATCTATTTCTATTCCATTAAGTGTTATTAGCAATCAACAATCTTTAGATTTAATAAAAACCAATTTTTCTGATAAGCAAATTTATACTCTTTGCCAAAAGGGTGCAAGATCCGAAAGAGCTTCAAGAATCCTGATGCAAGTAAATATTGCATCAGTTTCTATTGAAGGAGGGATAGAAAATATTAATAGTTAATTTGCAAATATGAATCTTAATAATCTACGCCTCTTTTTAAGTCCACACCAACATTTGCATAATGTTTATGACAAACCATCTCCGAATAAACGTTTGCCAGCTGAAAATAAGACGGTTCATTTTTACATCTCCCAGTTAAGATAACTTCAGTTTCTTTTGGCTTTTTCATTAGAGTTTGATGAATAGACTCAACCGGTAAAAGTTCCAAGTCAACAGTAGGGTTTATTTCATCAAGAATTATTGTTTTATAAAGGCCACTTAATATAGCAGCTTTAGCAATTTCCCAAGCCCTTTCTGCCTCAACATAATCAATTGGTTGTTGCTGGCCTCTCCATACTATTGCATCTCTGCCAGATCTTAAATGATCAACTAAATGAGGATAACTTTCTCTTAGAGCATCAATAGCTGCATCTTCTGTATATCCAGAGCCACCTTTTAACCATTGCAAAATAAGAACTCTATGACTTTTATCTTGAGAAATCCCCTTCCCTATTGCTTGGAGGGCTTTGCCCAATGCACTTGTTGATTTACCTTTGCCCTCTCCTGTATAAACTTCAATACCACCAAAATTATTTATATCACCATTTAGATTATTTTCTATTTTTGAGTGAGGTTTCATTTCCGAGTGCAATTGCGAAATCCTTACTAATGGAGTAGGTGCAGCTCTTCCTGTAATAATAATTTCTAAACCATTAGGTCTTGCCTCAAGAGTACGCACAACATCACTAATATCCAACATGCCTAGATCCAATACAGGATTTAACTCATCTAAAACAACAACTGAATATAGTGCACTTGCTATTGCTCCTTTTGCTATATTCCATCCTCTTTCAGCCTCTGCCTTATCAAATTTTGTAACTTCAGATTCATTAAAAAATTCAGAGCGTCCTGTTCTAACATGATCGATAAGATGAGGAAAACCCCTCTGCAATGCATCAATTGCAGCGTCCTCGTCATAAGCCCTCCCAGGTCCTTTAAGAAATCTCAATAATAAAACTCTAGTTTGTTTCTTTTCACAGATCCCCAAACCAATTGTTCTCAGGACAACTCCTAAAGCTGCCTGACTTTTTCCTTTACCTTCTCCATCATATATGTGTAGTTGTCCTTTAGATCTTTCTTGGCTACTACTAGCCGTAACTATACCGATACCTGAATTTCTACTAGAATTTGACAATGGTTTTAAATAATTACTGATAATTTAAGTTATAGTAGAGCAAATTAATCAAAATTTAATAATAAATTCCAACCCAGCTTCTTAAATCTTTTTTATGTTTAATCAGCTTGAGCTTATTACAAATGACCAAACAGAAAAGTTAACTTCCCTTCGTAATTATATTAAAAGTCTTAAAACAGCATGCGTAGCTTATTCTGGAGGGGTAGATAGCGCTTTGGTGGCATCAATAACTTTTGAACAATTAAGAGAAAAGGCTTGCGCTATTACTGGTGTATCCCCTGCCCTCGCAAGTCATTTACTAGAAGAAGCAAGAATGCAAGCCAAATGGATAGGTATTAATCATATTGAAATTCAAACAAACGAATTAGCAGATGAATCTTATAGTAATAATCCTAAAGAAAGATGTTTTGCATGCAAAAAAGAATTACATAAAAAAACTTCTTTTATTTCAGAAAAACTTAATTTTAAAAATATATTAGATGGTGTTAACTTTGATGATTTAAGTGATTATAGGCCCGGTATAGAGGCTTCTAAAAAAGCTGGAGTTACATCGCCACTCGCTTTATTTAAATTCTCAAAAAAAGATATTAGAGATATTTCAAAATCTCTTGGGTTCCCATGGTGGGATAAACCTGCCCAACCTTGCTTATCGTCGAGATTTCCTTACGGATATAACATTACAAAAGAAAGATTAAATATGATTGAGAAAGGAGAGGCATATGTTAGAGAGATGGGAATAGAAGATGTAAGGGTCCGTTGCCAAGGTACATCAGCAAGAATTGAAATTCCAGAAGAGGATATACAAAATTTTATTGTTAATTATAGAAAGGAAGCATTACTTAATTATTTTTTTAAACTTGGGTTTAAATGTGTAAGCTTAGATCTTGAAGGTTTAATAAGCGGAAAGCTAAATAGATAGTATTTAAAAAGGCTTTCTGAGTTGATTTTCAACACAATTTGGGAAAATACGATTGATTGTTTTCAAAAAATGTTTTGAAGCCTCTAGATGTTCTATTAAGTATTGACTCGCTAACTCTGGCTTCATATTTGTACCGCATGTGAAAATATCAACCGCTGCATAATTCGATTCTGGCCAAGTATGAATAGACATATGCGATTCAGCTAAAAGAGCTATAGCTGTGACACCATATGGTTCAAATTTATTACTGATTAGATTTAATACCTTAGCTTCAGCTAATTTTGCAGAATTATTGATTAAATAGCGCAAAAATAATTCATCATTCAATTTTTGATTATTACATTCATAAAGTTCTAACAGAAGATGCTTCCCTTGGAAATCAAAATTATTATCACTTGATCTGTTAGAAAATATCTCAATTTTTTCTTCTTGCTTTGAAAGATCCATCTCTTAAAATTTTTTAGGCAGAATCTTAGAATAGCTAAATATTGGTAATTTTAAAAATTTATAGATAAATTATTTGTGATCCATCTACAAAATCTTTATTAAATTTATTTAAATGCGTTGCACTTATAAAACACTGAGTCTTAGTACCAACTGTATCTAATAAAAGACTTTGCCTCACTATATCTAATTCAGCGAGAACATCATCTAAAATTAGAATTGGATCCATACAGATTGTTTGTTTTACTATTTCAAGTTCTGCCATCTTTAAAGCAAGTGTAATTGTTCTTTGTTGACCAGCAGAACCAAATTTTCTGATTGATATATCATTCATTAAAAATTCAATATCGTCCCTGTGAGGGCCAACACTGCATCTACCTGTTAAGGCTTCAACATTTCTTTGAATATATAACTCTTTCAAAAATGTGCTTACTATTTGTGATTCGTCATCATTATCTTTAAGAATATTTATTGTTGAATCATATCTTAAATTAATTTTCTCCTTTGATTTACTCAAATAATCATGCCAAAATTGTATATAAGGTCTTAATTTTTCTAAGGCACGATTTCTTCTCCTAAGGATTCTGGTCCCAATTAATGCAAGTTGAGAGTCAAAGCTATCAATTAAAGAATTTGTTTTATCATTTTGTGCAATATTTTTACGCCAGAAATGACTTCTTTGTTTTAATAATTTATTAAATCTTGAGAGGAGATCAAAATATACGGGTTCCAACTGTACAACTACCTTATCAAGCCATATTCTTCGATAATTAGGCTCGCCTCTAATAATATTAGTATCACTTGCACTAAAGCAAACGCTTCTCAAATAATTTTTAATTCCACTTTGTTTTTTTAAAAAACAATCATTAATATAAACTTTCTTTCCGCCTTTTCTTTCTAAAGTGATTCTCAAATCATCCTTAAAATTAATTTGAGCAAATATCGTCGCAATCTCAGAATCATTATTAATTAAATCCTTATCTGTTATTGCTCTATTTGATTTAAGCTGGCTTAGAAATTCTACTGCTTCCAATAAATTTGACTTACCAATCCCATTTGAACCAAGAATAATAATCTTTTGACCTTCAATATTAAGATCAAAATCTTTATGATTTCTGAAATTATTTATTTTTAGGTGATTTAAAAAAATTTTCTTAATGAAGTATCATTAGTTAAATTAGCTAGTTTATTTACATTTCGATTATCCTTGAATAATATTGAAAAATTAAGGGCATGTAGCTCAGTTGGATAGAGCATCAGATTCCGGTTCTGAAAGTCGGGGGTTCAAGTCCCTCCATGCTCGTTTAAATTTAAATCTTATAACCCATCACTCTTATTCCATTTGGATCAAGGATGAAGCCACTTTCCTCTAGAGAATTAAATGATGAAGGAGGAGCCTGTACAGAGACACTGCAACCAGGCATCTCTCTATTAATTTTTTCAAGAGCTAATTTAAGCAAAATAAGGTAAAAAAGATTCTGATTATTACCAGGCTCTGCACACAAATTCCATAAATTTGCATTAAGGCCTTTGTCAGATGTAACTCTCACAAAACCATAGATTTTACTTTTTTGTTGACTACAAATAGAAAAGAAAAAATTACTTTCTTTAATTGCGATAAATAATTTTTCATTTGAAAAAAAATCACTTGAGCAACTAGCTAAAAGTTTATTCACAGATTTGGCAGATGGAATTTTCTCTGAATCCACAAAGTATCCCTCAGGCAATATTAATTTTTTTTTAGGGAAATATTGCAATGATTAACCTGTATTCCTCATACCTGCAGCAATTCCATTAATAGTCAAAAGAGCTCCTCTCAATAATTCACTTCGACTATATGTTCTTTTTTTCGCATCCTTTCCATGCAAAAATTCACTTATTGGAGGTTGTCTCTTTTGATCTCTTAATCTCTTTAATAAAGAAACTTGCAGAAAACCTAAAGGAATTATAGTTTTATTTCTCAATTCAACAGAGTCTCTTAAATCTCTATCAGCTCCTAAAAGTTGATTTTTACCTGTTATTTCGAGAATCAAAGTTTTCGTTAGATTATATTCTTTTTTAATTACATTAAATATTTCTTGAAAAGATTCACTATTTTCCTTACTCCCCAAAGTATCCACATAATATTTTGCTACTTCCAAATCTACTTTTGATAAAGTCATCTCCACCTTAGAAATAAGCATTCTAAAAAAAGGCCATCTTTGATGAAGCATCCTAAGTAACTCAATTTGTTGAGAGTCCATCTTCAATTCTTTTGATAATGCAGTTCCGACACCAAACCAACTAGGTAACAAAAACCTACTTTGAGTCCAACCAAATACCCAAGGTATAGCTCTTAAGCTTGATAAATCTTTTGTGCCTGTTTTTCTTCTGGCAGGTCTACTTGATATCTGCAATTTACTAATTTCTTCTATAGGCGTAACTTCTTGAAAGAATGATATTAAATCTGGATTTTCATGTACTAAAGTTCTGTAATGTGTACGAGAAGAATCTGCGAGCCTAGTCATTAAATCATTCCAATCTGGCATCGCATCAAGCCTGTTATTGACCAAACTATTTTGAATTACAGCAGTTGTCACAGTTTCTAAATTATATAAGGCTAATTCTGGAAGACTATATTTAGAAGCTAGAACCTCACCTTGCTCTGTGATTTTTATTCTACCTAAAAGAGTACCACTAGGTTGTGCAAGGATAGCCTGATAAGCAGGGCCTCCTCCTCTTCCTACAGAACCACCTCTCCCATGAAAAAGTCTTAAGAGAATACCATTCTTACTTGAAAGATTTTGTAAAGCAATTTGAGCTCTATGAATTTCCCAATTACTAGATAAAAAACCTGAATCTTTATTACTATCTGAATAACCAAGCATTAATTCTTGAAGAGGTTTTGAATTTTCTGAAACTTTTGGTAATAAAGCTCTATAGAAATCTAGATTAAATAACTCCTCCATAACTTTTGGAGCTCTTTTTAAATCTTCAACAGTTTCAAAAAGTGGGACAACTAAAAGTTTAGATTGATTTGATTCAGAATCAATAAGTCCCATTTCTTTTGCCATTAGCAAAACTTCAAGCAAATCTGAAGCACTATGACTCATGGAGATTACATATGAATGACAAATACGACTGCCAAATTCTTCTTGCAGTCTTTTTACCATTTTAAAAACAGCAAAAGTCTCCTCAGTACTTTGGGACCATTTATGTGAAGTCGGTATCAAAGGTCTTTTTGTATTTAACTCACTAATAAGCCAATTAGTTTTTTCTTCTTCAGACATCAAATCATATGAGGTTGGCAATAAAAGGTATTTTGTAAGTTCTTCTAATGCATCACTATGCCTAGTACTTTCCTGTCTAATATCTAAACTTGCCAAAGAAAAACCAAAAATATGGACCTGTGTCAAAAGTGTATTTAGAGGTTCACAACTCAAATCTGTGCTGTTCAAGCTGTTTTTAATTAATTCCAGATCGCTTGTAAATTCATCTACAGATTTATAATAAGGTTCTTCACTATCATCTATATTTTGAGAGAGTGATTCACTTTCTAGAGAGACCTTCCAGCCAACTTCAGATAATAGACTATTCCTTTCCTGAGTCAGTCTTAATTTTTCAATTATATAACTCAATTTTAATCTATAAGGTTCACTTCTATATCTCGTTGCTCTTGCTTCATATATTTGAGGGAATTTTACTCTATCTGTCTCTAAAGACTCTAAAAGAGAGGAACTCACTTGACTCCATTGCATAGATACACTAAGTTGATCACGCAAATTTGAAGTTGCATTAATATATCTTTCAAGCATTAGTTTTCTTTGATAACAGGCAGTTCTCCAAGTAATATCAGGGGTCACTGATGGATTACCATCTCTATCGGAACCAACCCATGAACCAAAAGTACAAAAAGATTCTGAAGGTATCTGAACATCTGGATAATTTTCGCACAAAGCTGATGTTATCCTTCCTCTGAGTTGAGGCATGGCATTAAAAAGAACTTGTTGAAAATAATGCAATGCATAATCAACTTCATCCAATACTGAGGGTTTAAATTGATGAAGTTCATCTGTCCTCCACCAAAGCCTAATTTCTTCTTTTAGCTGCAACTTTAGTGAACAAATTTCCTCTTTGGTTAAAGATTTTTCTGACTGGATTTTTTGTAGTAAATTCGCCACACGTCTTTGCTTGTGCCTAATTGTATGCCTTACAATTTCTGTTGGATGAGCAGTAAAAACAAGCCTTATATCCATTTCTCTTAACAATTCCTCTAGCTTACCTGGAGGCACATTAAGTCTTCTTAATCTATAAAATAATTCTTTAAAAGTAACTGGAGCATTTTGTCTGGCCAATGATGGAGCGAAAGGATCAAGATTATCAGCATTGGCTTCTTTTTTTTGATTTGTAAAACTTTCTATATATCGGTCTTCTTCAACTCTTTGTTCAAGAATATTAACTAGTTGAAAATAAAGAGAAAAGGCTCGAGCAGCGGAAATAGATTCAGCTAAATCCATGTCATTGATAATATCAACTATTTCATTTTTAAAAGTCTTAGAAGTAATATTAGAATTTAAATTTGAATGACTAAGTTGTTTTAATTTTATTAATCTATTCGCATGTTCATCTGGACATTCATTTCTTAAAACTGCTTCCCATAATTCCTCAATTAAGACTCTATTAGTCTTAGATAGGCCATTATTCTCGATAACGTCCAAATTATTATGTTTTAGATTTTTTAAAGACTTCATATACCTAATATGTTACACATAAAGAATCATGGAATCATAAAAAGTATTTTTTTGAATCAAAAAATATTTTATTCCTCACTTTTCGCAACTTGCTCAATTTCATACTTCATTATTTCATTTATTGTGTAACCATTATTAAATTTATTAATCCACTGCATTGATTTATTTCCTTCTTCAATAACTTTATGAATTGGTTTTAATTGCTCAAGCATATTTAATTTATTTGCAGAATAAGAAATTTCCTCTAACAAGTTTATTATCCATTCTTTGCATTTAATTACTTCTCCATTTTTCCAATTAACCAATTCAGCATTCAGGCTTTCTTTTGCTACTTTAATTTCATTTTCATCACAAATTTTTTGTAACTCTTCTAATGTAAACCTACTGGAGCATATAGGATCCAAATCATCCATATTGTCAAAAAGTGTTTTGATTCTTAATTCTAAAAAAGCAGTTATTGCCAATAGAAGATCAATATCAGATATAAAATCGCAGATTCTCAATTCTAAACGATCTACTTCATGAGGCCTTTTAGGTCCATTAGGCCTTATTGAGGACCAGAAGTGTCTAATATTTTGCATATATCCACTTTTTATATTTTCTTCAATCCAATTTACATAATGTAAGTGATCTTTAAAAAAAGGAATTTCTCTCGGCGTTTTGGGAAATTGAATCCAGCGTTGGGAATGATTACCAGTAAATTTCCCATTTATAAATGGTGAGCTTGCACTTAAAGCGAGATATAGTGAAGCTTCACATCTTACTAGACGAATAGCTGCAAAAAGTTTTTTCAAATTAGCGACTCCCATGTTGATATGAACACTTGAAGTCGCAATTGATGTCCCGTAACTTGATTCAATAAATTGATGATAACTATTATTTAAATCTGATCTTTGAAATTTATCATCATGAGAGAAACATAATGTAGATGATGGAATTATTGTCAAATTTCTATTTTTTAACCATTTACGCAAATCTTTTCTGGGATTTAATAGTGATTTATAGAGAACTTCATAATCAAAGTGAGGATCAGTTATATATTCTACATTCCTATTATCAGGTTCTTTAACAAAATTTTTAAAATGTTCTTCTATCTCATTAGAAACACCTACATGATTATCTAATGTTCCTGTAAAAAGTTCTACCTCAAATCCTTTAAGCAACTTATAATGGTTCATAAATTACTTCAGTGATGATATAGCTATTAAAATCCCTTTAGCTTTATTAATTGTCTCTTGATATTCATTAGATGGAGATGAATCCGCAACAATTCCAGCTCCAGCCTGCACAGAAACAGTCAAAGTTCCATCTTTACTAGGGATAACTATCATTGATCTGATAGTAATAGCAGTATTTAAAGAACCATTAATATCTACGGCTCCATATATACCAGCATAAGGGCCTCTTGCCTCTTTTTCGAAAGCGTTAATTAATTGCATAGCCCTTATCTTTGGTGCACCAGTTACTGTACCTGCGGGGAAAGTTGCTTTAAGTAAATCCCAAACATCTTTTTGTTCATTTAATTCCCCTTGCACTTCACTGACAATGTGCATAACATGCGAATATTTTTCTATGATCATTAAATCTTTTACTTCTACACTACCTATTTTGCATACCTTACCTAAATCGTTTCTTCCTAAATCTACTAACATGACATGTTCGGAAATTTCTTTTGGATCACTTAGTAAATCATTTTCATTCTGAGCATCCTCAATTGAATCGGTGCCTCTTGGTCTTGTACCTGCGATAGGTCTTAGATTTGCAATTATTTTATTATTTTTTATTTTTTCAGCTTTCACCATAACTTCGGGACTTGAACCAATAAGAAACCATGTCCCAAAATCAAAAAAAGCCATATAAGGTGATGGATTTACCATTCGCAAACTACGATATAAATCAAATGGTTTATTTTTTAATTCAGTTTTAAATTTCTGACTAATAACAATCTGAAATATATCTCCTTTTTTGATAAATTCTTTAGCCTTTACTACTGCATCTTCAAAATCTTCTTTGATCCAATTACTCGACATTTCAATATTTAAATCCTTTTGTTGTTTCCAATTTAGAATATCTACATCTTTAAGTGGTACTCTCATTAAATCTTGAATAGACTGTATCTTCTGAGTTGAATCATCATAAATATCCTCGATATTTACATTATCTTGATTAGTCAGGTCTGCGTAAACAACAGCTGTGAGACATCTTTTCATTTGATCAAAAATTATTATTTGATCGAAAAACATCCATGCACCATATGGTATCTCGTGATCATCTATTTTATGGATAGGCACAGATGGTTCTATAAAATTTATTAGTTCATAGCTCCAAGACCCGTAAAGTTGACCAACAAAAGGAAATTCATCAAGACTATGAGACTTGTATTTTTGAGTCCAGTCTCTGAGCAATTCAAATATATTTCCTTTCTTGATAATCTGTTCTCCCTCTCTTGAAATTTTAGTTGAAGTTTCACCATCGCAGATAACTTCCCATAAAGGGTTATTGGCTACAATACTCCATCTACCAATATTTTCGCCTCCCTCAACAGATTCTAAAAAAACCCCATGTGAATTTTCCTGAGATAATTTGAGCCAAGTAGTTAGAGGGGTTTCTAAATCTGCAGGCCAAGATTTATAAATGGGTATAAAATTCTTGCCCTGATTATAGGCTTGAAAAAAACTATCTTTCTTTTTACTAATCATACTTCTAGTTTCAATCCAAATTATAATTAAATTTGAATCTTATATCAACTTTTGTAGATTTAATCAAAAGTTTTTTTAGTAGTAAATTTTAAACCTGCAGGATTAGGATTTTCCCCAATTCTTCTTGGATTATGGCCAACTTTTTCGCGTCCCTCATTCACTTTTTCTGGGAAAACCCCATCTTTTGGATGCAAAAATTCAACATCACCGCTAGGGAAGATTCTATATATTTTAAAATTTTCTATTCTTGGTTTAAATGCTCTTAATTGTGTTCCCAAAGCTAAACATTGTTCTTTCCTAGCAAAATACATTATATTATCACCTTCAAGCATTATCGCTGCTCCCCCTGTTGGCAATTCAAAAGGTTGTTCTTTTGTGCTATTCCAACATATTGCATATTTCTCTTCAGTTTCTGCAGAGTTTAATAAACCTCCTGTACTGCCTATATGCTTTGGGAATTGGCCAACTAAAGGTTCTGACATTCTATTTTTATTAATTTATAATAACGAAGCTAACATTTTGAATTTATAATTTTCAGTAATTTTTAAAATTTTCTACATTATTTAATAAACTAACAGGTAGCAAAAAAGTCAATTTTTTTCCGAAATTGGGAAAAAGACAGTTAACCCAGTATTTTTTCTTTGGGTAACATGACCACCAAGGCTAGCTAATAATTTATGCATAGCGGATTGACTTATCTGCAAACTTCCAGTTTGTGGGTTCCAATTCAAGACAGGTCCAATATCTGAACCACTATTCTGCTTATTTAAACTTTCGTTCTCATCTTTTTTATGAACTATTAATTGCATTTTTATTTTTTGACCTGCAGGACGCAACTCTAAAATCAAAGTACTTCCCTCCCTCAAACCTCGAGTATTTTTATCAATTAATCCTCCTAACATAAGCTCTAATTTTTCAGAATTACTAAGGATCTCAGGTAATTCATTTGGAATATCTATATTTAAAGAGATACCTCGCCTTTTTAGTTGAGAAATCCAATATGGAGATAGTTTATTTAAAATTTCACCCAAATCTATACTTGCTAATTGCTGAGACGTAGAAGTCTCATTATTTAGTAATTCTGAAGCATTGAATATTAATCCAAATCTATCAATTTGTTCTGTACACTCATTATCAATTTGAATTAAACGGTTTCTAATAGTCCCATCCATTTCATAATTTCTTAGTGTAGAACTTATTAGAGTTCTTATAGTAGCTAATGGTGTTCTGACTTCATGAGAAATAGCTTCTAGAAGCTTGGCTTCAGTAATTTGAAGATTATTACTGTGATTATTATGATCCGTGACAGTAGTTTGAAAATTCAAATCAGGAATTTTAGTGGCTAATCTAATTGAAAGTAATGGCCAAAAGTTATCTAAAAACTCTTTGTTTAATTTAAATTCTTTAATTTGCTGAATACTTTCTCTAAATCTTTGAGCTTCATTATTATTTTCTTGAACGAATTTTCTATCCATTAATTTAATCACTTTTTGAATACTCTCATGATCACTGCGCATAACAATTATTTTTTTATTTTTTTCTCCAGAAATAGATAATATACATTGAAAATCTGAAGTTATAACCATTAGAAAAGGTTCATAGCCATCTGAAGGATTTAAGTTTAAAATTTTATAATTAGGAGAATAATCGAAACTTTCTTCCTTAACCTTTGAATTAATTTGAGGTAAATATCCAGCATAATCATGATTAAAATAAGGAAATCCCTCTGGAGCAAAAAGCCAACCATTCAACTTATTTAAATATTTATTTTCATAAATAACAGGTAGTGGTGAAGCCACCCATAATCCTCCTTTTTGATAATAATCTGACAGAAATTCTTTTTGAATTAACTCTAATGCACACCACCAAATCCTTCTTGAGGTATTATCATCAACAACCATACTCGGAGAATCTGTTACAAGTAAATCTTGAATAGATTTTATTGTTATGTTGTTTTTCATAGATTCCTTAATGATCTTGCACGTTTTGATGTGGATAATGCGAACCCAATACAGGAGAAATTTATTAATAATGAAGTTCTACCATAGCTCATAAATGGTAAAGGGATTCCTGTCACAGGACCAAGTCCAATAGTCATAAATATATTAATAATTATTTGGAATAAGAATATAGAAGCAATTGCAATTACTATGAGTGACTCAAAATCTGTTCTAGCATTTTTAGCAATCCTAGTGAGTTGGATTATCAGAATAAAAAATATACAAACTACTAAAAAAGAACCAATAAAGCCTGTTTCTTCTCCTAATGCACTAAAAATAAAATCAGTATGCTGCTCAGGTATAAAATTTAAATTGGTCAATTTACCTTTTAAAAATCCAGATCCAAATATACCTCCTGAACCAATAGCAATTTTACTTTGAAGTAAGTGATAACCTCCTCCTAAAGGATCTCTAGATGGATCAATAAAAAGTATCAATCTATCTTTTTGATAATCTTTTAAGCCAAAATTCCATAAGAATGGAGTTAATTTAGCAATTATGGTATGAAAAGCCATTGTAATAATTGCAAAAATAATCCTCCTTTCTAGAGATTTGAATGCTAACAATCCCATTAATGGAATCCATAAAAAAAGAATAAAAGGCGAGACAAAAGAAAACAATGATGTAAAAAGCGATAAAACCACAATTAGAATCCACTCTATAGGCATTTGAGCCCAGTAAAGCATTACAAAAAATAAAAAAATCAATACTAATGATGTTCCTAAATCAGGTTGAAAAAAAATTAATATCCAAGGGATAGAGACTAAAATAATAGGCTTTACAAGATCTTTTAAAGAATATATTTTATTTTTTTCTAAAACCAATGCAATCACTAGAAGAGTACTTAATTTAGCGACCTCTGATGGTTGAAATGTAAAAAGTCCTAAACTTAACCATCTTTGTGCACCATAAATAGTTATCCCAAAAAAATAAACGAATATTAGAGATAAAATTGAAATTATATAGAATGGAAATACATATTTTTTTATTCTATCGAGTGGAATATTTGAAATCATTATGGCTAGAAAATATCCAAAAATACCTGTTAACAAATGACTTAAAAAGTCATTATTATTTGATTGATTTTGAATACTCTTAATTAACACACTTGAAACAACAACCAAAATAAAAGGCCCAATTAAAATCGGTGAAAAAATTAGATCAAATTTAAATTTATTTCTATTAGGGGGAAATCTTCTTTTTTTTAAAAATGAAATACCTTCAATCATTTATCAATGAATTTTGTTTGAATCAAAGATGCTAATTCCTGAAATTTGATAGCACTTTTTGTATTTGGTTCACTAATCGAGATAGGTAATCCTTGATTACTTTCCGTAACAACTGGCATCTCAATTGGTATTTGAGCTAAGAGAGGTAAATTATTTTCATCAGCCAATAATTGACCTCCGCCACTTCCAAAAATCTTATAACTCTTATTAGGTTGATCAGGAGGAATAAAAATTGACATGTTTTCAACAACCCCTATTAATGGAACTCCCAATTGTTTAAACATCGCCAAGCCTCTCCTAGAGTCTTGCAGTGATACTTTTTGAGGAGTAGTTACAATTATTGCTCCAGATATGGGGACTGATTGAGCTAGAGAAATTTGAGCATCTCCTGTACCAGGAGGCAAATCTATTATGAGAAAATCTAAGTTTTTCCACTCGACTTGATATAAAAATTGCCTAATAATACTATTCAACATTGGTCCTCTCCAAATAACAGGCTGTCCTTCTTCTATCAAAAAACCCATAGAAACAATTGAGATTCCATATTTACTTATTGGAATGAGCCTTTGTTCATTTCCACTCCCAAACACTTTGGGACTCTCCTCAGAAACACCCAACATTGATGGTGTATTGGGACCATAAATATCTGCATCCAATAAACCTGTTTTTAAACCTAATTTCGAAAGAGAGCAAGCTATATTAACTGCAATAGTGCTTTTACCCACTCCGCCCTTTCCACTACTAACAGCAATAATTTGCTTAATTCCATTAATCTTTTGTAGTTGTGGTTGATTATTTTCACTATTTGAATTTGCTTGTTCTAAGTTGTTTTCTAGTTCTATCTGAACATCTTCAATATCAGAAAAGTTTAGTAATATTTTTCTTACCTCTTGAACTATTCTATCTCTCTGAGAATTTGCATATGATGGTAATGCTAATGTGATTATTGATCTTGGTATTACTACTCTTACATTTTTGATCCATCCCAACTCAATTAAATTTTTCTGAGATCCAGTATCAAGAATCTTTGATAGGGCATAATTAGCTTCTTCAACTGTAGTCATCCAAACTTTTAATACTTTTTACTTTAAGTTAGCCGACCTCAAAAGGTTAAGAACTATGTCGAACTATCAAATAATTGAAAAAATTACCCCCTCAAAAGAAATTATAAAGGGAAAGTCTTATTTCATCAAAAAATTTTTATTATCCAATTAACAATAAAATGCTTAAAACACCTCCAAAAAATTCTAGAGAAAATATTAAGAGTCTCCTACTTGATTTACAAGAAAAAATTTGTGCAGAATTAGAAGCACTTGATGAGAAATCTCGATTTAATGAAGAATCTTGGATAAGACCTGAAGGAGGCGGAGGCAAATCGAGAGTCTTAAAAAATGGAAATATTTTTGAACAAGCAGGAGTAAATTTTTCAGAAGTTCATGGTAAAGAATTACCTCCATCAATTATATCCCAGAGACCTGAGGCAGAAGGTGAGGAGTGGTTTGCTACTGGAACTTCAATGGTTTTACATCCTAAAAATCCATATATTCCAACTGTACATTTAAATTATAGATATTTCGAAGCAGGACCAGTCTGGTGGTTTGGAGGTGGTGCAGATCTAACTCCTTATTATCCATATTTAACAGATGTAAGACATTTTCATATTACTCATAGTGAGGCTTGTGAGAAAATTAATCCAAAATTGCATAAAGTATTTAAACCTTGGTGCGATGAATATTTTTTCCTGAAGCATAGAAACGAATCAAGAGGTATTGGAGGTATTTTTTATGATTATCAAGATGGAGAAGGCTTACTATACAGAGGGAAAGATAAAAATAGTATTGCTTCGAATATATCTTCAGATATTGGAGCGGTACAATTAAGCTGGGAAGAATTATTTAAACTCGCAGAGAATTGTGGTAATGCATTCCTGACTGCCTACAAACCGATAGTTGAGAAAAGAGTAAAGCAAAACTATTCTGAACGAGAGAGAGAATTCCAACTTTATAGAAGAGGCAGATATGTAGAATTTAATTTAGTCTGGGATAGAGGCACAATTTTTGGTTTGCAAACCAATGGAAGAACAGAATCAATTTTAATGTCACTACCACCATTAGCTAGATGGGAATATGGTTATAAATCCGAAAAAAATTCTAGAGAAGATTTACTTACAAAGATATTTACTAAACCTCAGGATTGGCATAACGATAAAAACTTAGAAGATTTATGCCATAAATATAATTTATTTGATTAAATATCTTTAAGATTTTAGATAGGAGTCTTAAATAACGAGCCATCGCTTTTTAAACAAAGTGGCTCTTTTAATTCAGTTTCAAGAGCAATAAGTTCATCTCTATGAGCCCTCAACAGCAAATTTGTAGTTTTCTTATTTTCTTCACTATCAACTAATCTGAATTCAAAAGTTTCCTCTCTACTTGATTTTTTTGAATAGATTATTCCTGATAAAGGTCCGCCAATGAACCCAAGAAGGATAGGCCACCAATGTAAATTAGGATATAGCTGTACAATTATTAAACCCAAAGAACAGGATCCTAATCCTCCAAGAATAGATAAAAATATTGCTAAAAATTTACTAAATATAACTTGACCTTTAAAAATTAAAGTTTTTCTTTCAGTATCTCCACCACTTTGTTTCCAGCCTCTCAATTTTAGCCAATTACATAATAAATTAAGTACTTCAACTGGCTTCTTAGATGAAGTTACTTCTACTGTAGTTGTTCTATCTTTACTTGATGCTTTTAGAAAGAAAAATAATCCTATGAAAAGAAGAATTGTTAATAATAAAGTTGAGTTTAAAGAATAAGACATTCATAATCTTTTATTAACTTTTAGATTATAAAATAAAATTTTTATTTTAAATTTTTTAATTTAATTTTGAGATAAAAAATTTTTTATTTAAGCCTTTCTTGAATTTGAAATATTGTTGTAAAGTAGTAAAAATTAAATCCTGTTAATTTTTAAAGATGGATCTAAATACAAAGATTAATTTTTGTAAGAATGATTTAAATGATAATCTATTCAACATATATCAAAAATCATCTTACTTAGCTGTAGATACTGAAGCAATGGGTTTAGTACATGGTAGGGATAGATTGTGTGTTATTCAAATATCAAATGAAGATAATATTACAGCCTATATAAAATTAGAAATTAATAATACTAATTCAGATAGGGTTAAATTACTTTTTGAAAATGACCAAATTAAAAAAATATTTCATTTTGCAAGATTTGATGTTGCTGCTTTGAAGTGCAATCTTCAGATTAATACACGAAATATTTTTTGTACAAAAATCGCTAGTAAACTTGCGCGTACTTATACTAATAAGCATGGCTTAAAAGATCTGGTACATGAATTAGTCAAGGTTGAATTAGATAAAGGGTGCCAAAGTAGTGATTGGGGAAGTGAGAATGATTTCTCTAAAGAACAGATAGAGTATGCAACAAATGATGTCAGATATTTAATTGAAGCGATGGAGAAATTAGTAGTTATTTTAAAAAGAGAAAAAAGATATGAATTAGCAGAACAATGTTTTAGCGTTATTCCAATATATTCCGAACTAGACATAAGAAAATTCTCCAATATTTTTGAGCATTAACTTTAGTCCTCAACAATAAAGTTATCATTATCTCCTAATGTTTCCATGAGTTCATCAAAAATCTCTACTGAACTCTGCCCATTTTCCTTATCTTTTTGGCAATTCAAAAGAACATCTTTGGCAATATTTCTTTTCTCTTCAATTGAAGTTTTTTCAAACTTAGAGATCTTTATCTCTACTTTTTTCTTTGCGGCAGATAAGCTAATGCTCATTACACTTGCTATCTCTGCACATATCTTTAAATATTCTCTATCATTAATTGGGTACATAATAATCCTCTTATTCAATAAGCTTACTTTACTTCTCTACAATTTAAAATTAATATAATTAATTATTTTTTCACTAGCCCCTCTATCTCCCATTCGAATCATACCTTCTCTAACCTGATTAGCTCTTGCTTTTCTATTTTCTAAGAGAATATATAACTTCTCAACAAGCTTCTTTTTAGTATGACAAACCTCCACTCCTCCTCCTAATAGTCTTTGTTGTCTTTTTGCAAAAGATAGTGTAAATTGCGGTCCTTTCCCAGGAAGTGATAAAGATGGTATGCCTAATCCTATTAGTTGTTCAGTTGCCGTACCAGCATTTGTTAGCCCTACATCTGCAAATTTCACCCATGAACTGAAAGTACCAAAGCCTAATAATAAAGATGTTTTGTTTTTCATCCAAATAGATTCTTGTCCGAGAGAAAAAGTCTTATTATTATTTTTATAGAATTTATGATTAATTAAAAGCTTCTCAATTTGATTTAAGTTCCCATTTAAAGTTAAAGGAAGCAAAATTAAATATTTTTCGTCTTTATTTAATTGATCTAAACAACTTAAAAAAGACTCAAAATTATTCAAAGCTTCGGGATAGCGACTACCAATTAGTATTAAAATTTTTTTATATTTCTGATCCTCAAAAATATAAATTGTTTCATTATCTATAAAATCCATCATTGGATTTCCAAAAAATCTTGCATTAATTTTCTTTTTATTTAAATTTTTTGTAGTTAACTTATCTCTCATAATCAATGTTTTGCATCTTATATTCTTCATCATGAAAATCTCCCATGGATCCCATTCAGATCCTTTTATTTTATGATAAATATCACTCAAACTCGAACCTGGTCCACTACTCCAAGTATGATCACTTTTAGGAGTTCCAATAAATCCAAATTCACATCTAGAACTCCATGCAAAAAATAATGGGAGAAAATCACCTATTGCTAGAATTTTGTATTTATCTTTTGCCTTAGACCTTGATATTTGCCAATTTTTAAAAACATCATTCAACATTCCAGCCTTTAGATCTGCAATAAAACGAAATAAATTCTGATTACTAAAACCACCACTTGGGAGTACTTTTAAAAAACCAATTTTCTTAAATTTCCTATCTTTGACTGAATCAAAGATATATCCATCTCCTACAAGCGGTAGGACTTCAATTGTTTTAAATTTTTTATGTATTAAAAATCTTTTTATTAATTCTAAAGCTATTACATCTTCGCCATGTCCATTGCATATAATAAGCAATGAATGGGTCTCTTTACTGATAGGATCATTAATTAGATCTTCATATTTTTTATCGGCGGCATGGCCAAGTGGTAAGGCAGAGGATTGCAAATCCTTTATCCCCAGTTCGAATCTGGGTGCCGCCTTTTTAAATTTTGACAAAAATCTAATTATCTTATGCTCTAAGAAATGAAGTTTTTTATAGCGATTTTTATAATTCAAATTTTTTAAAACTTTATTAATTTTTTAATCTTTAAATAAGGTGTTTTGTAGGGTTCAAAAATTATAATTAATGACCTAATAATCATTATCAGCAACACAAATTCCCATACATCTAATTCCATTAGAAGCAGTTCTTAAGCAATGATTACATAGAATGGGATCATCTTTTGTAATTAAGTTAAGAGAATAATCATTCAGTTTAGATTTTTGGAGTACTTTTAATTGCTCTTCAACAATTTGCATCTTATGGTTTACTATCTGTATCGATATTAACAATGAGAGAAGTATTTGTGGAGGAAGAAGGTATATCCATTATTTTTACTGTTTCTTTAGTCCTTTCTCTCTCTTCATTCTCTTTTGTATTTTTATCAACTGAACATGCCTCAAGTGCCTCTCTTAAAAGAGAATCAAAAGTAGCTCCTGGCAATCGGTGCCTTGCCACTTCTAAGAAAGTCCTTGGTAATGATTCAGAGGCAGCGTCTCTGAGAGCAGGATTATTTCTTCTATGTTCCTGCTCTTCTTCTATCGATTTAATAAATCTAAGAGTTACATCTCTTTTTGTAGATGCTTTTATTAAAGTATCATTCTCTGGATTTGTAACGTTAGAGTCACTTTCTAAATCATCTAATCTTTTGACAAGACTACTTAAAACTTCATTAGCCTCTTTACTTATATGAGCTAATTGTCCATCTGACAAATTTGGCAAGTCAGCTACAAAAACCTTACCATGGTCTCTTAAAGTTAAAAAAGTAGGCCTCGGTCCTTGATTTTGCCTCGAGTTGAAATCTGTTGAGTTTGATGAAGGTCTTTTAGGAGGTGTCGGGCCGGCTGAACTACGTCTACGAGTAATTCTCTGATTATTTTCAAAAGGCATAAGGATAATTAAATCTAATTAATCAACTGCCGAATATTTCGGTTGTAATTTTTATATTTTACATCGATACTTTTCATTTGTGTAGAAAAAACTTATTCAAAAGTATCTAAATTACAAAAAAATTAATAATTTAAAATTTCAACTCCCGCAAGAGTTTGATTACTATTGAAGTCATTTTTCCGAAGTATCTTGCCTATTTCCCATGATTTTATATTATTTAAATTGCTTATTTGAAAAATTGAATCTTTATATTTATTATCGACTACCAAACAAAAACCTACCCCTAAATTAAATGTATTCCACAAATCATAAGTAGGAACTTGGCCTAATTCTTGCAAAAATTTAAAAATATATGGAATATCCCAAGATTTAGTATCAATCGAAGGTATAAATTCAGGGCCCATACATCGTGGCAAATTTTCTGGAATTCCTCCCCCAGTAATATGAGCCATTCCATTTATAGGGATATTTTGAATAAGTAGTTGGTTTATTAAATTAGAGTAAATTTTTGTAGGTTTGAGTAGTTCACTATAGAAGTGTAATTTTGTTAATTCTTTAAATTTGTTTTCAATCCCTGGATTCATTTTTATTATTTCTCTTACCAAACTAAATCCATTACTATGAATTCCATTACTTTCTAATGCAATTATCACATCATCTTCACGTATATTTGCCCCATTTATTAATTTTGCTTCTTCAACAATCCCAACACAAAAACCAGCCAAATCATATTTATTCTTTGAGTAAAAGCCTGGCATCTCAGCTGTCTCTCCGCCTAATAAAGAACAATTATTCTCTTTGCAACTTTTTGCAATTCCTTTAATGACCTCTCTCAATTGATTTTTATCAAGTTTTCCAGTAGCAATATAATCTAAAAAAAATAATGGTTTTGCTCCACAAGTAATAATATCGTTTATACACATTGCTACAAGATCAATTCCCACTGCACTATGAAAATCATAATTCTGAGCCAATTCTAATTTAGTACCAACACCATCCGTACCAGACACTAATACAGGATTTTTAAAATCATTTATAGGTAATTTAAATAAACCTCCAAACCCGCCAAGGCCTTGGATAACATTAGATGAATGAGTATCTTCAACTGTTTTCTTTATATCGTTTATAAATCTCCTTCCTTCTTCTATATCAACACCAGCTTTTTTGTAATCCATAATAATAAAATGATAAAATTATCTTAAATAGATATTCCTCTTAAAAGAGTTTTTTCCAGTAATTTAAGTTAAATAGATTTATTTGTAAACCAAAGTGAACAAGATTATCATTAAAACATTGAAAGATCTGAAATTGTGGAAAAAAAATTTAAATAATCATATTAACTTTGTTCCTACTATGGGAAACCTACACAAAGGTCATCTCAACTTAATTAAAGAAGCAAGTACGTATAATTCAAATATTACTCTTGTAAGTATTTTCATTAATCCATTGCAATTTGAAAATAAAAAAGACTTTACAAACTATCCTCAAAGCATCGACAAAGATATTGAACTTTCATTTCAATCTGGTGCTGACGCTATTTTTATCCCCAATGTACATGAGATCTTTCCTGAAAAAGATAGTAATATTTGTTACGTAAAAGCCTCAAAAAATTTATCATCAGTTTTATGCGGCATCAAGAGAATTGGACACTTTGATGGAGTTTGCACAGTAGTTTATAGATTATGCACATTAATAAAGCCTAAATTTATTTTTTTAGGTGAAAAAGATTGGCAGCAATTAATAATTTTAAAAGAAATGGCTAAGGAAATGAATTTATCAATTAAATTTAAATCTATAGCTACGGTTCGTGATTTTGATGGTGTTCCTTTTAGTTCGCGCAATAATCTTTTGTCTGAATCTGAGAGAAATACTTTAAAGTTATTTTCTCAAGAATTGCTCTATATACAAAATCAATTTCAAGGAAATAAGGATTTCGATATAAAAAAAAGTATCTCAAGAATTAAAAATCTAAATATTTCTCTTGAATATCTTGAATTGGTTAATGCTTATAATTTACAAAAATCAGAATCACAAGAAAATGTCTCCTTATTAGCTGGTGCATTACTATGTGGAAATACACGTTTAATTGATCATGTTTTACTTATGAAAAGAAAGCCGATTATTGCGATAGATGGTCCCGCAGGTTCAGGAAAAAGCACAGTAACAAAATTAATTGCCCAAAAATTAAATCTTTTATATTTAGATACTGGAGCAATGTATCGTTCCTTAAGTTGGTATCTTATCAATAAAAAAATTAATTATACAAATAAAAGTGACCTAAAAAAGACTCTACAAAATATATCTATTATCTTTAAGCATAATAATAAATCATTCCAAGATGTATATATTAATAACCATTGCATTACCGAAGAAATACGCTCACAAAAAATTAGCTCCATAGTTTCTGAAATAGCAACAATAGATGAGGTCAGAGATTTTTTAGTCAGTGAGCAGAGAAAAATAGGAATTGAAGGAGGTTTAGTCGCAGAAGGTAGAGATATTGGTACTAAAGTTTTTCCAAATGCAGAATTAAAAATATTCCTTACCGCTAGTATTGATGAAAGAGCTAAAAGGAGAAAATTAGAATTAGAAAAGAAAAAAAATATAAAAATTAATTTTGAAGAGTTAAGAGAACAAATTAAAGAAAGAGACTTTAAAGATTCAACTCGAAGTTTATCACCGTTAAAGAAAGCCCACGATGCTGTAGAAATTAATACTGATGGTTATTCTATTAATGAGATTTGTCAACAGATAACTGATCTTTACAGCGATAAGATACCTTCAGAAATAAGAAATTACAAATAATGTTTTTAATTTAAAGAATACTTTTTAAAAAACCATTAACCGAGTCTTCTAAAATATCTAGAACATAATTAAAACCTTCATCGCCTCCAAAATAAGGATCAGGAACCTCTTTTTCTTTGAAATTAAGGGCAAATTCTTGTAATTTTATAACTTTTGAAATATCTGAAGTTGATTCACTATTTTTTAATTTCAAAACGTTGATATAGTTTGAATTATCCATAGTCAATATGTAGTTAAACCTATCGAAGTCATCTTTGTTGATTTGTCTTGCAGTGGATTGAATATGAATATTTCTTTTTTTTGCAGCTGACCTCATCCTCTCATCAGATTTCTTACCTACATGCCAACTACCTGTACCAGCCGAATCTACAAAAAAATTATCTTGAATTTCTTGATCATTTATAAGCTTCAAAAAAATAGCCTCAGCCGCTGGAGATCTACAAATATTGCCTAAACATACAAATAGAACTGATATTTTTTTCATAAAAACTAGTTTTTCTTTATTATAGTAGTGACAATAGACCCTAATGTCTCTGCAGGTTAGCAGAATAAGGTCTTAGACAAGTCTTAGAAATCTGAGTTGATTAGCAGAATTAATAATGCAGCGCTTTTTTCAACAAATTCTATCTTGTTACCATACCAGTAAAATTATTCTACTGATATCAGACGCACATTAACGAATCTTTTAAAATATGACCTCCAAAAGATCAGGCAGCCTAGAACATAGAAAATACAATATTTAAAAGGAGATTTCAGGTATAGGGGTCACATGGAGATAAAACTAACCCGCGAATAATACATCATTAATTAACTCCTCAGTAAATTCTTTTCCAAACAAATTGATTAGCATAGGTTTAGCTGGATCTTTTTGTTTTCTATATTGCAAGTAAACTTTTTGACCAAGATCAATATCATTCTGTAAATTTGTTTCGACTTGAATACTATTAAATAAGATTTTTAAATATAAATTTAAATATTCAGTAAAAGAATTATAAATTTGCCCTGCAATCAAATTTTCGCTTTGGCTAGTTTTTGGTAGTTTAGACCAAATTAGACCAGGAGAAAAAAACTTCTCAACTTCACTAGACATTTTTTCAGCCTTTGGCACAATTAAATGACACTTATTTTTCAAATCTATAATTTGGGTTAACAAATTGCTATCAAATTGTTTTTCTAAAGATAGGGATGGTTGAAAATCTAAAACTAGTAAATGCAGATGAGGGAGAGTGACAAAATCAACACCAAAAAAAGGGATATTGTAAAGACTATTAGGTATTATTAGAAAATTCAATACAGAATAACCTGGACTGTTTATACATACAGCCCTTGCAAGTTTCATCCTCTTATTATGAACACTCCAATTAAAAAGTTGCACATTATTTTTAGATTTTTTTGGCCCATACGTTGATTCTTTAAAAATATATTTAGATGGCAAATTATTTTCAATAGAATCATAATCGCTTAATTTAGCAACAATATACTTTAAAAATTTGGACCATCTCCAATTCCCTTCATAAAAAATTGTATTCTTAATATTTTTCATTTAGTAACGCCTTCAACTAAGAGTAAATAAGTAATTCTTTATAAAATCTCTTGTCCATATATCTCCAAAAAAAGATCTAAACAATTTTTCGGCAGGATCTCTTTCAGAACTATAAATATCATAGTCAATATGACTCTGCTTTATCTGCTCAAAGTTAAGAAATTGATTTTTGTTATTTTTTTCATTCATATCAAGATATTCATCTAAGAACAGACTAAATATATTTGGAAGATCTATTTCAAGATGAGATATACCACCTCTACAAATAATTACCCATGGAGAAAAATATTGATTTTCATCATAAATATTTTTCATTTTTGTATTATCAAATTCTGAAAATCGATTCTTTATCATTTTTAAACGAGAACAATATTTTCTTAAATAAGCTTTCTCCTGTATGAGTGGTTGAAAATCTAAAACTGTAAGTAATTTTTGAGATTTGCCAAACCAAAGTATATCTACCCCTAATATAGGTATTTCATTTTTGAAGCTTGGATAAGCAACAGTATTAAATACTTGCAGTTTGTCTCCCCCATCTAATTTAGTAATGCGCCATTTTCTAAAGTCTGGCAATTCAAATAACCAGTTACTAATAAAACTTTTTGAATCTCTAGAGTAATACTTAGATAAATTATTAGATAATTGAACTTCAATACCCTCTTTTGTTTTTATATTGTTAACCAAAACATCAAATAATGATTCAAACATATTAATTAAGTTTCAGTACTACCCTTCCTTACTTTTTTAGTAATAAAATTAAACACTATCTTGCCCAACACAGCAATCAAATTCCCTTCTAATTCTTTAAACATTTTCATATTATAAGAAAATGCCTCATTAGCTTCCTCAATTATTTGATCTGCAATATTTTGATCAATAGGGAGTGAATTCAAAACTTTAGAATATGATTCTTTAAATTTCTTTTCATCATCAATCATATTGAAATCATAGAAATTTAAGCCATTGTTATCTTGCAAATTTAACGCTTTTTTTGCTATCTTTTTGAGAATTTGGCCCCCTGATAAATCGCCAATATATCTTGTGTAGTGGTGTCCAACAAGCAATTCTGGAGTTTCTTTAGCAACTTTACGAATTCTATCTACGTAGGACTGAGCCGAGTTAGATATTTTTATTTCATTTCTCCATCCATCCCCATAATAAAATTTCAAATCATTTTCCAAGGTTTGTTTTCTAAATAATTCTTTAAAACCAATTGGTTTAATAACTGGATGATCAGCTTGTGTCAATATTTCTATTTCTTCTTCCATAGCCTGATAAACAAAGTATAAATCGCTGATTAACTTTCTATAAGAAGTTTTCTCAACAACACCTTTAAGAAAACAAGCAACAAAGCCTGTATTTTCTGCCATTGTATGGGATTTTTTTGTTCCTTCTCTTAGTTGTCCTGCAAGAGCTACTGACATGTATAAACTTTTATTTAATTTAAATATACATTTAATTTACAAAGAAAATACAAAAAATATCTATTTTTTGTTACCTATAGATGTTGTAGAGAATAACTTATAAAGTTCTTTACAGACTAGAAAAAGATTATCTTTTTGAGCTTTCTGAGGTAAGTGTGTTCCTGTCATTTCCCATTTTCCTACAGTCGCAACCATCCATCTCTCTTGTGGAATAAGAGTCCCTTTCATTATTATTCCTAAAAGTTTTGGATCTTGATTTTCACTATTATTTTCAATACTAAGTTGTAATAATATAGCCCTGCACTCTAAGTTTGGACTCCAACCAGGAAAGTAAAAATAAAAATCAATAGAATCACATAAATTATTATCTTTTGAATTATCCCATGGACTAAAGCTTACTTTTGCTTCTGGAAAATATTTACGAAATAGAACTGCTGTTGAAGCAATTTTGTTGGCTATATAGAAATTACTAACAATCGAACTTGCATTCATAATGATTAACTCTATTGGATTGAAAATGACATAACTTTTAAATTCTTGCTAATTTTTATTTTTTTCTTTTAATAAAAATGAGGAAACGAACATTATTTAAATCAAAATATTTATATTTAGATAATTACTTTTTATTTTCAAAGTGTTTTATTCTCTAGAATTGAATAAGTGAAAAACTAATCACGTATTAATTATTTATGTTTTGATAAATTATGATCAAATTTGAAAAATTAAATTTTCCTGAAGAAGGCGAAATTATTTCATTTAATAATGGGTTAGCCAACGTTCCAAATTATCCTATTGTCCCTTTCATAAGGGGAGATGGGACGGGAGTTGATATTTGGCCTGCGACTCAAAAAGTTATTGATGCTGCAGTTTCAATCAGTTATGGAGAAAATAAAAAAATTAATTGGTTTAAAGTTTATGCTGGAGATGAAGCATGCGAAGTTTATGGAACATATAATTACTTACCCAAAGACACCATAGAGGCAATAAAATATTTTGGCGTTGCAATTAAAGGTCCACTTACTACTCCTATTGGAGGGGGTATAAGATCATTAAATGTTGCACTTAGACAAATATTTGATTTGTATAGTTGTGTAAGGCCTTGCAGATACTATTCTGGGACTCCAAGTCCTCATAAAAAACCTGAAGATTTAGATATTATTGTTTATAGAGAGAATACTGAAGATATTTATATGGGAATAGAGTGGGAGGCTGGTGATTCAAATTGCATTGAACTTATAAAATATTTAAATGAATCACTAATTCCAAAAAGTGAGAAACTTAAAAATAAATTAATTTCTGAGAGTGCTGGGATTGGTATTAAACCAATAAGCAAAAAAGGAAGTCAAAGACATATTAAGAAAGCAATAGAACATGCCAAAAGATTGAATGGGAATAAAAGACATGTAACACTAGTGCATAAAGGGAATATCATGAAATACACGGAGGGTGCTTTCAGAGACTGGGGTTATGAATTAGCTGTTAATGAATTTAGAAATGATTGCATTACTGAAAGAGAAAGTTGGATTCTTGATAATCTAGAGAAAAATAATGAAATAAGTATCGAAAATAATGCGAAATTAATTGAACCGGGGTTTGAGAAACTTACTACTTCAAAACGAGAAAAAATTTGTGAAGAGATACAAGAAGTAATCTCCTCAATATCTAAATCGCACGGATCAAATAGGTGGAAAAGAATGGTTTTAGTGGATGACAGAATAGCTGATAGCATATTCCAACAAATTCAAACAAGACCACAAGAATATTCTATAATTGCAACCTTAAATCTAAACGGAGATTATATTTCTGATGCTGCAGCTGCAATTGTTGGTGGGTTAGGAATGGCTCCTGGTGCAAATATTGGAGATAATGCAGCAATATTTGAAGCTACCCATGGCACAGCACCAAAGCATGCAGGTTTAAATAAAATCAATCCTGGTTCCGTAATTCTAAGTGGAGTTATGATGCTCGAATATTTTGGATGGAACAAGGCTGCTGATTTAATCACAATGGGAATAAGTAAAGCAATTGAGGATAAGAAGGTAACATACGATTTGGCAAGATTAATGGAACCAAAAGTAAATGCATTATCTTGTAGTGATTTTGCAAACGCAATTATTTCCTATTTTTAAAGATTATTAAATTTCTTCAGGCTCTAAAATATCTATCAAATTTTTTAAACTATCAGGGTCTCCAATATTTCCTGGAAAAGTGATTATAGGAATCACAGTATTAATTTCTGATAACTTTATAGTCAATACAGAAATCCCAGTCATAATTTGTCCCTCTAAATATGCCACATCTGCCTTAAAACCTTCACCAAGTATCTCATTAGATGTTATTCCCCCTTTAGAGACTAGATATCCAATGTCATGCCTTAATTCATAAATAATCTGGGCAATAAATAAAGAAAGTTCTTTTTTAAATTGAAATTCTTCATATTCTGATTTAAATAAAATTACTTTTCTGGATGTAAATAAAACAGGAGTAAATTGATTTTTTATCAAATCTCGTATTTGATTAACAAAATTCTTTTTTAACAAAATAATTAATTTTTTTTTATCTTTCAAATTAAGTAACTCATAAAAATCTTGTACATTAATTTCAACAGATTTATAGCCAGGAAATTGTAGTAAATTTTTTAGCTGTAATGAAGAAGTTTCCACATGAGAACCAACAACAATTAAACCTCTCATATATTTATTAAATTTACTTTTTCTTCTGAGCTTAGAATAATAAATTTCAGGTTTTGGATTCTCTCCAATTCTAGAAATTGCACTTATAAAACTTGCAGCAGTTCTAAATAGAAATTTTTTTTCAGTATGTAATTTATTGATTAAAAGACAAAATTTATTTAAATCTAGATAATTTTGCGCATCAACAATTATCTGTGCATTATTATTCAACTTTTTAACTTTTAAAAATATTGGGTTATTTTCCGTAAATTTAAGATTGTTTAAATCAGATAAATCGAGATTTTTAATATCATCTAATTTGAGTTTTGATTTACTTTTCCTATGTAATAATTCTTTTAAATTATTAGATTCATAACCAAAAATTTTATCTTTAGCAAAAATTGTCTTATGCGCAGGAATTTTTTGTACAAAATGTCTGCCATTTATTGTTAACCTTTCGCCCTCTATAAAGGCTGGGATATGAAAAGTAGCATCAAAAGGTCCTAATGTTTTATTAATAATTTCTGGTTCCAAAAAATTATGTCCCCTTAAAGTTGAATCTCCTCTACTAATAAAAATAAAATTCCTAAGTGAATATTTCTCATTTTTTATTACCTTAATAAGTGAACTACATATCTCAGTTATTCTTATAGATGCTTCTTTTTCATTTAAAGATCTTGTATTACAGAGAATAAATAAAAGATTTGAAGAACTTCTAAGACCCTTTACAAGAGTTTGATAATCCCATTTTAAAAGTAATAAACAATCATGCACAGTTTGAGATCCAGTAGGATCATCATCAAAAACTATAATTTTCATTTATCTAAATTTTTGTCAATATCATCTACGATTATTGATGCTTTGAAACTTTTTGAACTATGAGATGGAATCAGAATTTTTCTTAATCCATTTATAAGAGAATTTCTTGGGCTAGTCCAAGGTTCAATACAAATCATTTTCCTTGGGGGATCACTCCAAATAACATTTATATTAAAAGGATAAGGATTAATTAATGTAATTTTTCTTCCTAAAATATAATCTGTAAAAGATAAAGGATCTGAAGAATACATCAACAAATCAATTCCTTTATTTACATTACGTAAAAAATCAGCAGTCAATTGAAGATTATTCCTCTTTTGGTCAATACAAACTAATGGATAATCTTGAAATTTAATATTTTTAAAATCAGAGATGTTGAAATAAGGATGTAATCCAAAACTTATTGGCATTTGATTATTTGAATAATTAAATATCTCTACTTCATAAATTAAAAAATTTAAATTTATCATTATGTCAATCTTTATCTCAAATGAGAAAGGATAATATTTCTGGGTAAATTCATTATCATTTAAAGATAATTGTAAAGATTCTTTTTCATTATTAAGTTTATATTGCCAACTCATATCTCTGGCAAAACCGTGCTGGGGTAAGAGTGGATAATTAGTGCCTGATATAGATAAACCTTTGTCAGCACTACCACATATAGGAAATAATATTGGAATCCCCCCCCTAATACTTAAACTTCTATCTAAGAATCTATTTTGATCAAAATATAAGATTTTTTTCCCATATAAAGTCCAATCAGTAACTAGTCCTCCTCTTTTTGGACAGAAATCTATGTAATTAAAATCATCTTTTAAAAAACGAAAGATATTATTTTCATTATTTACAAGTTGAATTTCCACGAATAAATCTTATAGCTTCTCAATCCAATCTAAAATTTTTTGATTAACTAGTTCAGGTACTTCATCATGGGGACAATGACCTGCCTCTAAAATTACCTCTGTTGTATTTTTTGGAGTAAATTTTTCATATAATCCTCTTTTTTTTGGTGTATTCATCCATGGATCCTTACTCCCCCATAAAAGTAAAAGTGGAGAAGAAAGTTTCTTAAAAAGTTGATCTAAGGGCTCACCTTGTGGACCAGATGGATTAAATACACTCCTAAAAACATTAAAAGCTCCTACATCCAAAGATGGATTCCTTATTGAATTAACGAGAAAATCATCAACATTTTTTTTATTAATATAAACTTGATTTAAGGTTTTTCTAATTGTGCTTGGCTTTCTCATATTCTCAAAAATTAGTCTTTGTAAAACTATATTCTTTAAGAAAATTCCCGCGACTGTCTCAATTGAAGTTTGTAGCATATTTTTTTTCAATGATTTCTCTTCACTAAAATATCCTGCTGCATTTAATAGAATTACGCCTGCAGATAATTCCTTAAGTTCTGCACCAGCAGCTAACGCTGCATATCCTCCTAGTGAATTACCTACTACGATAGTAGGTTTTTGAATTTTTTCCTTAACATATGCAATCACCTGATCTTTCCAAAGTGATCCTGAATAAATCACATCATTAGGTTTAGGACTTTTACCAAAACCTAATAAATCAATTGCATGAACTTCAAATTTAGATGATAAAACGGGTATATTAAATCTCCAATGTTCAGTAGATGCTCCGAAGCCATGTATTAAGAGGATTGCAATATCCTTTTCCAAGTTTTTAGGTTTTTCAGAGATTGTATAAATTGGATAATTTAAAAAATTCCAAGAAAAATTTTCGTTTTTACTAATAATTCCTGATTCAGTCATTTCAAAATAAATCTATAGAATTATATTTTAGTAAAATTATTAACTAACGAAGTCCAACTGGATCGGCTGCAACATCATCTGAAATCTTATTGCCATCTCCTGGGGTCTTGTCTTTTAAAACGATTCTTAAAAGCACCGGAGCAAGAAATGTAGTTCCAATTACCATTAATAGAATAGCTGCTTCTAAAGAAGGAGTCAGAAGGCCTGCGCTGGTGCCAAGTCCAAGGAAGATTAGACCTACCTCTCCTCGAGGCATCATCCCTAAACCTACCACTAATCTATCTGTTGGCTTATCAATAATGAATGACCATCCAGCCGCAATCTTACCAATTATCGCGACAACTAATAAAAATCCTGCAACAACCAAAGCCGATCTGCTAGATGGATCTAATGGATTTATGACTGATAAATCCATTCCGGCTCCTACTAACACAAAAAATATAGTTGCAAATAAAGAGACTAATGGTAAAACAGATTGCTGGATAGCATGGTTATTTTTAGAACTGCTAAGAATTAGACCTGCAGCAAAGGCTCCTAATGCTGCTTCCAAACCAATTGCGGTAGCAACAAAACAGCATAAAACAAGAATGACGAAAGAAGCTACAACTACAGCTCCAGGGGCTTTGAGTCGTTCTAGTAGCCAATCGAATCCTGGCGCTGCAGTTCTACTTAAAGCAATAGCAGCAATCACAAAAACCACTGCAGCTGCAACAAGTTTAATAATTGGTGCAATTTCTAAAGATCCCCCTGCTGCCAGTGCTACTACTACTGCTAAAATTACAATTCCCAAAATATCATCTAAAACAGCTGCACCAATAACAATTTGTCCCTCTCTAGTCTTAAGATATCCTAATTCGCCAAAAACACTTGCTGTAATACCTATGCTAGTAGCAGTCATAGATGCCCCAGCAAATACTGCAGGAATTAAATCAACCTGGAATAAAAACATCAGTCCAAAAGTACCAAATGCAAATGGAAGAATTACACCTGCCATGGCAACTGTAAAAGCCTGAGTCCCAACAGCAACTAATTCTTCTAACTCACTTTCCAAACCAGTTAAGAATAGCAACGCATAAAGTCCAAGGGTTGCAACTGCTTGTAATGATGGGAAAGTCTCAAAATAAACGTCAGGAACTGCCTCAGGAGGAATTGAGGCTAAAGAGCTAATGATGTTAACTAATCCTTCGTTTAAGGGCGTCTGTGCAGCAGGAGGAATCAGCAGATGAAAGCCTGATGCACCAATAACAACTCCAGCTAATAACTCTCCTACTATAGTAGGTAAACTTAATCTCACGAGTACTTCAGCAAGTGTCCTAGCAGCTAGAAATATAAGTAGAAATCTAATTACACCTATCAGAGTCTCAGCAACCTCTAAATCATGGGCACTCAATTCAGCAAGTAAAAAATACATTTAATTGCTACGTAAAAACATATCTTATAGAAAGATAGTTTATAGAGTGCCCCGTTTTATAAATATGTAAAAAAAAAATAAAGAAGTGTGGATCTGCAGTTACTAAGAAGAATTATTTATAAAAGAGGCTATCGTCGTATATATGCGAAAATCAATGAATAAAAAAGAACCTTTTGATTTAAGACTTCCCACACCAGGATGTTATTTAGATTCAGAAAAAGCTGGTATGGATTCTGATGCTGTTTTCAAGGGAATGACATCGCATTTATTCTTCACACTTGGAAAACTTGCAACTTCGGCTAGTCCGCATGATTTATATATGGCTTTAAGTTATGCAGTAAAAGATAGATTAATGACTAGATATTTAGCTAGTCAAGAAGTTATTAGAAAAAAGCCACAAAAGACAGTTGCATACTTATCAGCAGAATTTCTTATTGGTCCACAATTAAGCAATAATTTATTAAATCTCGGTATTACTAAAGAGGCTGAAAATGCTCTAAAAAGATTTGGAATTGATTCTCTATCACAAATACTTGAAGTTGAAGAAGAACCTGGTCTTGGGAATGGCGGGCTTGGAAGACTAGCAGCGTGCTATATGGAATCACTTGCATCTCTAGAAGTTCCGGCTGTAGGATACGGTATAAGATATGAATTTGGAATTTTTAATCAATTAATTAGAGATGGTTGGCAGGTTGAAGTAACTGATAAATGGTTAAAAGGAGGATGGCCATGGGAATTACCACAACCAGATGAATCTTGTTTTGTAGGTTTTGGGGGAAGGACAGAAAGCTATAGAGATGATAAAGGTAATTACAGATCTAGATGGATCCCTTACGAGCATGCAATAGGCGTCCCTCATGATGTTCCAGTTTTAGGATACAGAGTAAATACTTGTGACAGATTAAGGCTTTGGAGAGCAGATGCTACAGAAAGTTTTGATTTTTATGCCTTCAATATTGGTGACTACTATGGAGCTGTTGAAGAGAAAGTCGCATCTGAAACTCTTTCAAAAGTCCTTTACCCGAATGACGGTACCGATGAAGGTAGAAGATTAAGATTAAAGCAACAACATTTCTTTGTTAGTTGCTCTCTGCAAGATATGTTAAGGAGTCTAGAGAAAAGATCAATCCCAATAACTGACTTTTCTAAACATTGGACTGTCCAATTGAACGATACACACCCTGCTATTGCAGTAGCTGAATTAATGAGATTATTAGTAGATCAATATCATATTTCGTGGGATAAGGCTTGGAATATAACTAATCAATCGGTAGCATATACCAATCATACCCTTCTTCCTGAAGCGCTTGAAAAATGGGATCTTCATCTATTTAATGATCTTCTACCTAGACATCTTGAAATTATTTATGAAATTAATTGGAGATTCTTACAGCAGCTTAGATTAAAATACCCTGGTGATGACAAAATCTTAAGGAAGCTATCTATCATTGATGAAGAAGGATCTAAGTCCGTAAGGATGGCTCATTTAGCCACAATTGGCGCTCATCATATTAATGGAGTGGCAGCTCTTCACTCTGACCTAATAAAAAGGCAGCTTTTACCAGAATTTGCAAAATTATGGCCCGAAAAATTTACAAATGTCACTAATGGGGTAACACCTCGCAGATGGGTGGCTTTAGCTAACCCAGGATTAGCAGAATTACTAGAAAAAGAGCTTGGACCGAATTGGATTACTAATATGAAATTATTGAATAATTTAGAGAGCAAACAAAATGATATAAATTTTCTTAATAAGTTTCAAGAAACAAAGCTCCTAGGGAAAAGGAAGCTCTCAAACTACATACATTCTCAAACCGGAATACTGGTCGATCCATCGAGTTTATTTGATGTTCAAGTTAAAAGAATTCATCAGTACAAGAGACAACATTTAAATGCGTTACAAATTATTGCTCAATACTTAAGGATCAAAAATGGGGTATGGGACCATGCAGCGCCAAGAACTATTATTTTTGGGGGTAAAGCAGCACCAGGATACTTCATGGCAAAACTAATGATTCGTTTTATTAATGGTATCGCTGATGTAGTAAATTCTGATCCCGATATGGATGGATTACTAAGAGTTGTTTTTTTACCAGATTACAATGTTAAGCTTGGTGAAATAGTTTACCCAGCAACAGATTTATCTGAACAAATTTCAACAGCAGGGAAAGAAGCCTCTGGAACTGGAAATATGAAATTTGCCATGAACGGTGCCCTCACTATTGGAACTCTAGATGGTGCAAACGTAGAATTAAGAGATTTAGTCAAACCAGAAAACTTTTTCTTATTTGGGAAAACCGAAAGCCAAATAATGGCTCTCAAAAACAAAGGATATGACCCCCAGTTATTCATTAATAAATCTCCCGAATTAAGCGAAGTATTACGTTTGATAGAAATTGGTCACTTTAGCAATGGTGACAAAGATTTATTCAAGCCTTTATTAAACAGTCTCAAAGGGGCAGATCCATTTTTTGTTATGGCTGATTTTGAAGACTACTTAAATAAACAAGATATTGTTAGTAAGGCATGGAATGATAAGCAAAAATGGAACAAGATGGCACTATTAAATACTGCTAGATCAGGATACTTCTCTTCGGATAGGTCAATAAGCGAATATTGTGAATCGATATGGAAAGTATCTCCCATGCCAGTTGAGATTAATTGTGATATTGAAGAATTCACTAATTAGAGTTAGTACTTTTATCGGGAAAATCTGGCGTTTGGTGAAATAGTCTATTTAATATAATTCTATCTATATTTAAAGGATCAGGAGCTAATTCTGCAGCTACCTCTCTAAATTTAGCTTCAATATCATCTGAAACTTTTGCTTCAAATATCTTTTCCATTAAGGCTTCTATCGAAAACAAGTACGCATTTATATTTTCTAATTCATTAATTGACTCATTTATTTGAATAGAAACATCTGAGTTATCATTCACTCCTGATTTTTTAGTAGTTTCTAAGTCTGATAATTTTTTTTGCAAATCTTCAGTTACTTTGCCACATAAAGTTCTGAATGATTGCAGGGAAGCCCAATTTAATTCCTGTTGTTGCTTTAATGTAGGGAATTCTCTGATTAATCGATCATGTTCCCTATAGAATCTTTGACAATCAGGGCATTGACAAGGTTCTTCAGTCAAATCAATAATGAAATACTAATAATATGATCGCATTAATTATGCACTAATAGTAGGTCCATCGAGAAATTCGTCACTTTCATCAATTGAATCAGGACTATCAGGTAATGGGATTTCAATACTTGTTACTAAATTTATAACATCCCTTAAACGCATGGAATCCGCAAACCAGCCCATTGCTTGTTCTGCATCTCCACGTTTTTCAGCATCATTAGCTTGATCTTCATGAGCTTCTGCTAACAAGGCTAACCAACAAAGGCATCTAGCCTGAACAATTGAAAGATCTAAGTCACCTGGTTGAGATTTTGCTATACGTTCATGTTCCTGCTGCACCAAGAGCTTAAGACGCATATCATGTAGCTTTGCCATAAAAGCTGAATTACTATTTATACGCTAGCTACAGAGTAGCAAGTTTGCACGCATACTAAATATAGTTTTGCAATTTATACGGGACTGGGGGGATTTGAACCCTCGACCTACGGTTTAGGAAACCGTTGCTCTATCCTGCTGAGCTACAGCCCCATAGATGTTTTTTTTTATAATAAGCATTATGCTAAATGAAAGCAGGAGAGGTAATCGCGAAAAGGTTTTATTTTGGAAACGAGATAAAACTTTTTTGAGGAAAGTCCGGGCTCCCATATGGTCAAGCTTGCTGGGTAATGCCCAGTGCGGGAAACCGCGAGGATAGTGCCACAGAAACATACCGCCTAATACTGAAAAGTATGGCAAGGGTGCAAAGGTGCGGTAAGAGCGCACCAGCAATATCGAGAGGTATTGGCTAGGTAAACCCCGGTAGGGAGCAAGGCTGAGTAGATTTAATGACCATTGTAATAATCTACTTATTTAGCGCCGCTTGAGACTACGAAGTAATTCTAGTCCTAGATAGATGATTACCCATCTATTTTTAGATGAACAGAACCCGGCTTATGACCTGCTTACTTTTAAAAAAGAAAATATATCTATGAAAATCTTTGTCGAGCAAGGAAGAATAAATGAAATAATTAATTTCTTAGATTCCTTAAATATTAATTCAGAAAGATTTATAAAAATTAAATATGAAAAACAGCAAAAAATATTTATGATTTTTGAAGAGGCTTTAACACACTCATCAGTAAACAAGAATATTAATCATGAAAAATTAGAATTTTTTGGCGATGCTGTACTTAGACTTTCTGCTTCAGAATTTATTGACAAAAATTTTGAGAGCTTGAGCGTTGGCAAACGTTCAGAACTCCGCGCACAATTAGTAAGTGATGAGTGGCTTACTAAGCTTGGGAAAAAAATAAATTTAGAAAAGATTATAAAAGTTGGACCAAAAGCTATCGGGGACTCTTTTTCAAAGGATACTATAATAGCCGAAATCACTGAATCATTAATAGGTGCCTTATATAAATGTTTTAATTCAATTGAAGAGATTAACTTATGGTTAGATAAATATTGGGAAGAAGATGCAAAAATAATCCTAAAAAATCCCCATAAATTCAATGCAAAATCATCACTTCAAGAGTGGTGCCAAGAAAAAGGTCTTAACCTTCCTGTATATAAAATCATAGAATTATCGAAGGAACATGGAGACTCAAAAAGATTTCTTTGCAAGCTATATATAAGTGATGAATTAAAAGCCATCTCATATGGAAAATCTCATAAAAATGCAGAAAAGGCTGCGGCTATAATAGCTTTTGATAAGATTCACAATAATGCTTCTTAAACTAACTCTAGCTGGTTCAATGGGAATGTAATCAATTTATCCCAGTTACCTCCTTCAAAAAGTACTGCAGCTTTATTCCTTGTAACCCTTTGCACAAATCCTTTATATCCTCTATAGATAGAGTTATGATCTTTCACAAGAACTACTGCACCTGGGAGAATAGGTTTCGAGGAGAGCTCCATAATTCAAATATTTAATTTATTTATAATATGATAAAAAATACAAATTGGTTAATTGTTGGAGAAATCACATCCCCTCATGGGATACACGGGAAATTAAGAGTAAAGTCTTTAAGTGATTTTGAGGAAAGATTTACAAAACCCGGTTCAAGGTGGTTACAGCAAGGGAAGGAAGAACCAACTCAATTTGAATTGACTTATGGATATAAAAAACCTGGCAAAGATATTTATATAGTCACTTTTAAGGGGATTAGTTTTAGAGATCAAGCTGAAAAATTAACCAAACATAAAATACTTGTAAAAAAGACAGATCTACCTACTCTTAAGGATGGAGAATTTCATATTAATCAACTACTGAAACTCAAAGTAAAATTAATTTGCAACAATGAGATGAAAATAATTGGAGAGGTTTGTGATCTCATTAACGATAGTAACAACTTACTTGTAATAAATATATATGAAACAAATAAAAATATTCTTGTACCTTTTGTTAGAGAAATTGTTCCAATAATATGCAAAGAAGAAAACTACATAATTATTAATCCACCTAAGGGATTATTAGATCTTTAAAAAAACAATCGAATAATTTACAACATTTATTCAACTGTAACGCTTTTTGCTAAATTCCTTGGCTGATCAACATCTAAACCACGGTGAGCAGCAATATGATAACTCAGTAGCTGCAGTGGTATTACAGCTATTAAAGGCGATAACCATTCGTTAGATACAGGCAAAGGCATTAAATAATCAAAAATTTCAGTGCCTTCACATTCTGGGGCGATTCCTATTAATAGAGAATCTCTTGCCTTTGCTTCTTGGGCATTACTTATGACTTTTTCGAAAACCTGTCCAGGTGTTGCGATTGAAATTACAGGAACTTTTTTTTCTAATAGAGCAATTGGTCCATGCTTCATCTCACCTGCAGGATAACCTGCGGCATGTATATAACTTATCTCTTTTAATTTAAGTGCCCCCTCCAGTGCAATTGGATAATTTATACCTCTACCTAAAAAAATAACGTCTTTAATATCTGAAAAATCATGTGCTAATTTTTCAGAAATTAAATTATGACTAACTACTAATTCTTCTAAAATTGGAGGTAATTTAGAAAGATCAGAAATGAGTTGATTTATATCTTGATTCGATTTACTCTTTTTAATTTGTGCGAAAGTTATAGCTAACCCATAGAAAGATAGCAATTGTCCAAAGAAAGTTTTTGTAGCAGCAACACCTATTTCAATTCCAGCAGAGATATCAATAATATTAGAAATTTGTCTGGTTATAGAACTTTCTACTCTATTAGTTATTGCAACCAAATTAGGATGAAAAGCTTTATCAAAATGTATTTCTCTTCTTTTTATTTCCATACTCAAAGCAGCTAAGGTATCAGCTGTTTCGCCTGATTGTGTTACACCTATTGTAAGAGTATTTGGGAGAAGAGGAGGAGGAGAATATCTAAATTCGCTTGCATAAAATACATTTGTTGGTATTCCTGAGAATTGTTCTAATAAGTAACTTCCAACCATTGAAGCATGTCTACTAGTACCACATGCAAGGATCTGTATTCTTTCAATTTTCTCAAAGAATTTTGTATCAAAGTTATAGTTTATTTTAATTTGTTCATCATTATTATCCTTAAAAAGATAATTTTTAATCCAGTTTTTTACTATTTCAGGTTGATCATATATTTCTTTATGCATGTAGTGTCTAAAATTTTTCTTATCAACAACTTCTTCAGAGTTCTTCAGAGAAGTTGGATTGCGGTATTGTCTCTCATTGTTAGAGTTATAGAGTTCAATCCCAAGAGGTGTAAGTAGACCTATCTCCTCATCTTCCATCGGCAAGATTGTTTTTGTGAAGTTTGCGATGGCTGGCGTATCGCTAGCACAAACAAATTCTCCCTCACCTAAACCAATAATCAAGGGCGCTTGTCTTCTTGCGACCACAAGTGAATCTGGAGCTCCTGACCATAAAACAGCTAAAGCATAAGCACCTTCAAGATCTGAAAGTACATTTCTAACCGCAATAAGTAATGTTGAGCCATTATTCTCAAGATTTAGTTTGCTGAGGTTATTTAGTTCTCTCTGAATTAAATTAGGTATAACCTCAGTATCAGTATCAGACTGAAAAATTGTCCCTTCATTTTCTAATTTTGTTTTTAAATCTTGAAAATTTTCGATAATACCATTTTGAACAACAGCAACGGTACCTGTAGTATCCAAGTGAGGATGAGCATTTTTAACAATAGGTTTACCATGAGTTGCCCATCGAGTATGGCCAATACCAACAGTACCAATAATTTTCTTATTACTCACCTTAGATATTAAATTTTTCAACTTGCCAGCAGATTTATTACAAACTAAATCACTATTTTTTGTATTTATGATCGCGATTCCAGAGGAATCATATCCTCTATATTCGAGTTTTTCTAGTCCTTTAATGAGAAGGGGAAGTGCTTGCCTATATCCAGTAACAGCAACTATACCGCACATATATCTTTTATTATTAACTTAATTCAAATAAAGAAATATACCAATATAACGTGGACTCTATTAAAACTGGACAATAAACTATTTAATATGCCAAACCCATACTTCTAGAAGTCTCATCGCCTAAATAAACCCTAATACTTAAGAAATCCGTTGGACAAGCAGTTTCACATCTTTTGCATCCAACACAATCTTCTGTTCTTGGAGAGGAGGCTATCTGCCCAGCTTTGCAGCCGTCCCAAGGAACCATCTCTAGGACATCCAATGGACAAGCCCTCACGCATTGAGTACAACCGATACAGGTGTCGTAAATTTTAACAGCGTGTGACATTAGAAGTGTTTAGTCTTTGATAACCTTCAGTAATCCTATTGTCTAAGAATGTATTTCATGACCAGACAGGCTAATAGTGTCGTAAAACTTAACCGCGTGTTACAAAAAAATTTGCTCTAGTAGCCTTTTTTTAATAAAATTACTAACAATCATTCAAATATTTTAAGATATTCTGCACTATTGTTAACTCTGGGGCATACAATCTTAAAGAATAATTTAGTTCATTCCCTAAACTATGTCTCAAGAAGAAATTTTTCAAAAAGTTCAATCAATTGTTTCTGAACAGTTAAGTGTTGACTCTGCAGAGGTCAAATCCGACTCTAATTTTCAAAATGATCTAGGTGCTGATTCTCTTGATACAGTAGAACTCGTTATGGCACTTGAAGAGGCCTTCGACATTGAAATCCCAGATGAAGCAGCTGAAGGTATTGCTACAGTTGGAGATGCTGTTAAATTCATCGAAGATAAAAAAGGTTAATTGAGGATGGCAAATTTCCATCGAGTAGTTGTTACCGGTATTGGTGCCGTAACTCCCATAGGTAATAACATTGATGAATATTTAATGGGTCTTCAAAAGGGTTCTAATGGAGTATCAAACATTACATTGTTTGACCCAGAACAACATCCTTGCAAATTTGCAGCAGAAGTTAAGAATTTCCAATCAGAAAATTTCATTGAACCTAAGGAATCAAAAAGATGGGACAGATTTTCTCAATTTGGAGTAGTAGCTGCTAAACAAGCGTTTAAAGATTCTGGACTTCAAATAAGCGAAGAAAATGCACCAAGAATTGGAGTAATAATTGGTTCCGGTGTAGGTGGTCTTTTAACAATGGAAACACAAGCACAAACATTGAATGTTAAGGGAGCTAAAAGAGTTAGTCCATTTACAGTCCCAATGATGATTCCTAACATGGCAACTGGATTAGCTGCCATAGCGATAGGAGCCAAAGGACCTAGTTCATCTGTTTCTACAGCATGTGCAGCTGGTTCTAATGCTATAGGTGATTCATTTAGGCTACTGCAACTCGGCAAAGCCGATGTGATGATTTGTGGAGGAGCTGAAGCCAGTATTACTCCACTTGGAGTAGCAGGATTTGCAAGTGCAAAAGCTCTTTCTTTCCGGAATGATAGCCCTGAGACAGCCAGTAGACCCTTTGACTTAGAGAGAGATGGGTTCGTTATTGGTGAAGGTTCAGGAATTCTAATTCTAGAAACTCTTGAGCATGCAAAGAAAAGAAATGCAAAAATCTATGCTGAAATAATTGGTTATGGGACGACTTGCGATGCACACCACATTACAGCTCCATCTCCAGGAGGAGTTGGAGGGGCAAAAGCTATAAAACTTGCTATTGAGGATGCATGTTTAGACTTAGAAACAATCGATTACATTAATGCACACGGCACAAGTACATCGGCAAATGATAGTAACGAAACTTCTGCAATTAAATCAATTTTTAAAGACAGATCATACCTTATTCCTGTAAGCTCTACTAAGTCGATGACAGGTCATCTCTTAGGAGGATCTGGAGGTATAGAAGCTGTAGCTTGTGTACTTTCAATAACTCATAACTTTATTCCTCCTACTATCAACTACGTAAATAAAGATCCTGACTGCGATCTTGATTATGTTCCAAACAATGCTAGAGATGCCCAACTGAAAGTCGCTCTTTCAAATTCTTTCGGCTTTGGAGGTCATAATGTTTGCTTAGCGTTTAGCAAATTTATTAAATGATTTCCATTTCTAATTAACTCAATTTATCTTTTTTAAAACAATGGTCGCTGCAACCGTTTCATTAGAATCACTCTGTGTAAATAGTATAAGGATGTTAGCTGTAGATGCAGTAAATAAATCGAACAGTGGGCATCCAGGATTACCAATGGGATGTGCTCCTATGGGTTATGCTTTGTGGCAAAATGTAATGAATCATAATCCTAATAATCCAAAGTGGTTCAATAGAGATCGCTTTGTATTATCAGCCGGACATGGTTGCATGCTTCAATACTCTTTATTACACCTCACGGGATATAAATCAGTTTCAATTGAAGATATTAAAGAGTTTCGTCAATGGGGATCAAAAACTCCTGGGCATCCTGAAACTTTTGAGACAGATGGAGTAGAAGTGACTACCGGTCCTCTTGGCGCAGGGATTTCAAATGCAGTAGGTTTAGCGATAGCAGAAGCTCATCTTGCAGCTAAGTACAATAAGCCAAATTTTGAGATAGTTGATCACTATACTTACGTAATAATGGGTGACGGATGTAACCAAGAAGGTATTGCCTCTGAGGCTTGCTCATTGGCAGGACATTTAAAACTCGGAAAATTAATAGCTCTCTACGACGATAATCAAATCACAATTGACGGGAGAACTGATGTCTCTTTCACAGAAGATGTGCTGAAAAGATATGAAGCCTATGGCTGGCATGTACAACATATAAAAGATGGCAATCATGATATTGAGGGTATTACTAAAGCTATACAGACTGCCAAATCTATTAAAGATAAACCATCAATAATCAAAATCTCTACGACAATTGGCTATGGTTCTCCTAATAAATCTGATACTGCAGGTATTCATGGAGCAGCAATAGGTGAAGAAGAAGCTCAACTAACAAGGAAGTTTCTAAATTGGGAATATCCACCATTTGAAATACCTAATGAAGTATATGAACACTTCAGAAAAGCAATATCCAAGGGAGAAGCTACTGAAAATATTTGGAATAATAAATTTAATGAATATAAAAATGCATTTCCAGAGGAGGGAGCAGAATTTGAAAGAATTACAAAAGGAGAATTACCTGAGAATTGGGATAAAGATCTTCCAGTATATACTCCTGAAGATAAAGGTTTAGCCACAAGAAAACATTCACAAATCTGCTTAGGAGCTCTTGGACCAAATATTCCTGAATTGATAGGTGGATCAGCTGACTTAACTCACTCAAATTACACCGATATTAAAGGTGAGAGTGGATCTTTCCAAGCAACTTCACCAGAAAAAAGATATTTACATTTTGGCGTAAGAGAACATGCAATGGCAGCAATTCTTAATGGAATTGCTTATCACAACAGTGGTTTAATTCCATATGGCGGAACTTTCTTAGTATTTGCAGATTATATGAGGGGGTCAATGAGATTATCTGCATTAAGTGGATTAGGTGTGATTTATGTACTCACTCATGATTCAATTGGTGTAGGAGAAGATGGACCCACACACCAACCAGTGGAAACCATACCTTCTCTAAGAGCAATGCCAAATATGCTTGTAATAAGACCTGGTGATGGTAACGAGACAAGCGGTGCATATAAAGTTGCAATCCAAAATAGAAAAAGACCTTCAGCGCTATGTTTAAGCCGCCAAGGAATGCCAAATCAAGAAAACACCTCGAGCGAAAAAGTTGCTCTAGGAGGATATATTGTCTCTGATTGCGAAGGAACTCCAGATCTAATCTTTATTGGTACAGGAAGTGAACTTAATCTGTGTATCGAAGCCAGCAAAGAGATTTCAAAGCTAGGTAAAAAAGTTCGTGTAATATCTATGCCTTGTGTTGAATTATTCGAAGAGCAAGATGAATCCTACAGAGAAAGTGTCCTACCAAGTAATGTTAGGAAAAGAGTTGTAGTAGAGGCTGCTCATTCCTTTGGATGGCATAAGTATGTAGGACTTGATGGTATAGCAATTACTATGGATAGATTTGGAGCATCTGCTCCAGGTGGGAAATGTTTAGAAAATTTTGGCTTCACTATAGAAAATGTTGTAAGTAAAACCAAAAACATTCTTTAGATAAAACCCTAAACAGATGAATGACAACTTGATAGTTTACTGTCAAGCTCATCAAGTGACTCATCAGAAATTTTTGAATTCATTGGGCAATGTTTTGGTCCACACATTGAACAAAATTCTGCTTTTTTAAAGATTTCCCCTGGTAAAGTTTCATCATGATATTGTCTAGCTCTCTCTGGATCTAAAGATAATTCAAATTGCTTATTCCAATCAAAGTGGTATCTTGCGTGACTTAATTCATCATCTCTATCCCTTGCTCCGGAACGATGTCTAGCAATATCAGCTGCATGTGCTGCAATTTTATATGCTATTAATCCCTCTCTTACATCATTTGCATTTGGTAATCCCAAATGTTCTTTAGGAGTAACGTAGCAAAGCATTGCAGTTCCATACCATCCAGCCATTGCCGCTCCAATAGCACTAGAAATATGATCATAACCAGGTGAAATATCAGTTACCAAAGGACCTAAAACGTAAAAAGGAGCTTCCGAGCACTCTTCCATTTGCTTTCTAACATTGAATTCAATCTGATCCATTGGGACATGGCCTGGTCCCTCTACCATTACCTGAACATTGTGATCCCATGCCCTTTTAGTAAGTTCCCCAAGTGTTTTTAACTCTGCAAGTTGTGCTTCATCTGACGCATCATGAAGACATCCTGGTCTAAGAGAATCTCCCAATGAGAAAGTACAATCATATTTTTTAAAAATCTCACAAATATCATCAAACCTTGTGTAAAGTGGATTTTGCTTGAAATGATGAAGCATCCATTGAGCAAGAATTCCACCGCCTCTACTAACTATGCCCGTAATTCTGCCCTTAACCTTTGGCAAATGTTCTATCAATATACCTGCATGAATAGTTTGATAATCGACACCTTGCTGGCACTGCTTCTCAATAATATGCAAAAAATCATCTTCTGTTAAACGATCAATAGAGCCATGAACGCTTTCAAGGGCTTGATACACAGGCACAGTTCCAATCGGAACTGGAGATGCCTCAATGATTGCTTTTCTAACTTCATCAAGATTTACTCCTCCAGTAGACAAGTCCATTACAGTATCAGCACCATATTTAACTGCTAAATTAAGTTTTTCAACTTCTTCATTAATATTACTTGCATTTGGAGAGGCTCCTATATTTGCATTGACTTTACATTTAGAGGCAATTCCAATACACATTGGTTCTAAATTTAAGTGATTAATATTCGCAGGAATTATCAATCTTCCTCTTGCGACCTCTTCCATTATCAAAGATGGGGGTAAATTTTCTTTTTTCGCTACATAAGCCATTTCTTCTGTAATATGGCCATTCCTAGCAAAATTCATTTGAGTTATATTTTTTTGCCCTAAACGCGCTGTTATCCAAGAATTTCTCATAACTAAATAAGTTGTAAATTTTTTATAACTAAAGTTCGATCAATAATCCACTTTCCTTCGTCAGGCTTAACTGAATCAGGTTCAAAGGGTATGATCTCAGCTAAGCTATTTCACTTAGCACCCCTAGTATTAATTAAGTAATAGCTATTTTTAAAAATTTAGGCATCTAAAAATTAACTTAAAATAAAAAAAAAAGATTTTATTTATTATTTTTTAAATATTGTATTTTTTTTAAAATATTTTTCCTACCTAATCTACGATTAAATTCCTTATTCAGAATTAAATATATACCCACAGTGCCCAGAGGCAAATAAAAGTTCTTTTTTTGCTCTGTTTTATATATATAACTAATAATTGTTATTAAAATCATTATTGGCGCTATTAACGAATAGAAAAAAATATTCTTAGTTTTCATATTTCTTCTCATCACTTATTTAGCTCAATTATTGTTTTTGTCATCAATTGAATTGCTATTTTTAGAGCTCCTTCTTCTGGATTAAATTCAGAGCTATGTAAAGGTGCACATCCATCTGCCCTAGCAACTCCTAATCTAAACATAGCTCCAGGGACATAGTTAAGAAATTCTGCAAAATCTTCTGCTCCTAAAGATGGTTTTTGCAACTCAATCACATTTTCACGACCAAATAAGTTAATAGCGCATTCTCTTATTATCTGATTTATTTCAAGATCATTATTTACAGGAGGTGTAATTTTTCTGAATTTAACAATGACCTTTGCTCCACAACTTTCTGCAATCGCTGTAATATTATAAGTCAACCAATCGCCAAGAGTATCAAACAATTGTAAGTTTGTACATCTAACTGTTCCCAACATATTTACTTTCTCTGCAAGAATGTTATAAGCTTTTCCTCCATTGATTTTACCAAAAGTAATTACAACTGGATCTAATGGATCTAATTTTCTTGTTATTAATTCTTGAATACCAGTAATAATTTTTGATGAGACCCAAATAGCATCAACACCCTCATGAGGCCTAGCTCCATGTCCAGATTGGCCTATAATTTCTACAGACAATTCTCCAGCTGCAGCAGTTAGACTGCCTTCCTTAATTCCTATCTTGCCTACTAACAAATCAGGGAAAACATGAACACCTAAAATTTTTAAAAGATTTTGTGTTACTCCATCATTAATCATCCATTTAGCACCACTGGCAATTTCTTCAGCAGGTTGAAAAATTATTCGTACACCATATTTAAGTTGATAATCTTTTAATAATTTAGCTACCCCCAAGCCAATACAAATGTGAATATCATGACCACAAGCATGCATAATGCCATCCACTTTGGATGCATAACCTAAATTTGTATTCTCATCGATTGGTAATGCATCCATATCCACTCTTAACCCAATAAAACCATTATTAATAGGACCATACTCTGCTACTACTCCTGTCTTACCAACAGATTCTTTGACTCTCCAACCAATTTCTTTTAAATAACCAGCTATTAGAACTGAGGTTTGATATTCCAAACCACTCAACTCAGGATGAGCATGAATATGTCTTCTTAGATTAATAATTTCAGAAACTAACGATTCAAATTTCTTATCAAAGATATCATCAGACATAAGTTAATTGAGTGAAATAAATTTCATGAGATCGTCGGTTGGTTTTTTCGGCCATCTTCTAACCTCCAGCAACCAATCTTCCTGTGCATATCTAGGATCTAATTCTAAGGCCGCTATCCAATTACTCTCAGCTTCTCCATATTTGCCTTTAGACCATTGTAAGGCGGTAAGAGCAGCTCTAGCATCGGCAAAAGTTGGATATTTTCTTATTAAATTTCTTAATTCTTTCTCTGATTTATCAAAATTCTCTAATTGATAATCTACCAATGCGATACTCGATCTCGCCATTACCGATCCAGGATTAGAAAGTGAAGCTTTATTAAATAAAGCCCTTGCATTTTTCCAATTATCTAGAGACCCTTCAACATTTCCAAGATTATATAATGCCGAAAAGTTCTTTTCATCTTTTGATATTACATATAAATAATCATCTTTCGCATCATTCCAAAGCCCAAGAGCCTCTTTAGCAATTCCTCTATTGATAAAGGGATCTATTTCATTAGGATCTAAGTCAATTGAATTATCCTGATCTTCAATTGCACCCTTTGGATCGCCATTAACTAACTTTATATTACCCCTATTACTCAAAGCTGCTGCGTCATTAGGAAAAAGTTCTAAATATTTATTCCATTTATCCAAAGCTAAAACAAAATCACCTCCAGAACTAAGCAATAAAGCTTCTTCAAATAATTCTTGCCTAGAATCTAATGAATAGACACTAGGAACTTTCCATAAAAAAATAATAGTAATAAATATACTTAAAAATCGTTTCATTTTCATTTCCCAATCATCAAATTCATAAGATAATGATTTCCTTGAGATGTCAGAATTCTCCCTCTTGGTGTTCTCGAAATAAAACCCAATTGTATTAAATAGGGCTCAATAATAAACTCTAACATTGATGAATCTTCTCCCAAACCAGCTGCAATTGAATCTAATCCTACTGGACCATTATTATCTTTTAAGAAATTCAAGAACTTGCGATCAGTTTCATCTAAACCTTTATTATCAATTTGCTGATTCATTAAAAGCTGTTCTACTATTTCTTTAGAAACTGAATTATTATTATTCATCACTTGAACATAATCTCTTACTCTCTTTAAAAGCCTCAAAGCAATTCTTGGAGTACCTCTAGCACTTTGCGCTAACTTTAGACTTGCTTCTAGGCTTAAATCAATATCAATGAATTTTGCATAATTATGAAGAATTTTTTGCAACTCAACAACAGAATACAAATTAATCTTCTGACATATACCAAATCTATCTCTCAATGGACTACTAATTGAAGCTAATTTTGTTGTGGCACCTATTAACGTAAATTTAGGTAAATTAATTGATCTGCAACGAGTACCTTTATTAGCTCCAATTGTTAAATCCAACCTAAAATCCTCCATAGCAGAATATAAGATCTCTTCAGTTAATCTATTTAATCGATGTATCTCATCAATAAATAAGATTTCCCCTTCTTTTAAACCAAGTAATAAACCAACTATATCTCTTGGTCTCTCGATTGAAGACGCATTAGTAATTTTATACTTAGTTGCCATTTCATTCGCCACTAGTAAAGCTAATGTCGTTTTACCTAAACCTGGTTGGCCATAAAAAAGTAAATGATCTATACATTCATTACGATATTTAGCAGCATCAATTGCAATTCTCAATGAAGTCTTTAATCCTTCATGTCCAATAAATTCATTTAAAGATTTGGGGCGAGTGGAATTAAAAGTCTGCAGACTTTTTCCATCATCAATTTTCCCAGCCCTAACAATTCTAAGTTCCTTATTTGAGCGAGGATCTTCAGATTCATTTAGACTTGAAGATATTATTGCCATAATGCAAGATTAATCGCATTTTTGCATAGAAGAAAGATTTCTTAAAAGTAAAATGGTCAAACCTTCTAAAAAAAATTCAATAATTAAATCTTTAGCACAGAATAAATATGCAAGATTTCAATATGAAATACATGAGACTATTGAAGCCGGCATTGAACTTTTAGGAACAGAGGTTAAGTCTATAAGAAATGGGAAGGCAAATTTAAGGGATGGATACTGCACCTTTAGAAAAGGTGAAATTTTACTAAAGAATGTTCACATTTCCCCACATATGAATGTTGGTGCCTACTTTAATCATGATCCCATAAGAGAAAGAAAATTATTATTACATAAAAATGAGATTATAAAACTTAAAAATAAAGTTGAAAAAAAGGGATTAACAATAATTCCAATATCTATATATCTAAAAGGATCTTGGATTAAGCTCAAAATTGGGGTTGGCAAAGGTAAAAAGCTTCATGACAAAAGGCAGTCAGATAAACAAAAAACAATTAAAAAAGAAATAAGAACAGCCCTTGCAAGATAATAAAAACTAACTTACTCAGGATCTAAACTTACTGAATCAGGAGGTGGAGAAGGATCAGGATCAGCAATTAACATATGTTGCAATACTATTTCAGGTCTTTCGCTATCTCGCCAGCGAATTCTATAAGCAGGCATTTTTGTACCCCTACTGGTAGTTTGTTCTACTGGTTCCATAACCCAGCCTCTTCTAGATCGGCCTTGAGGATTTCTTTTCACAACCGCATCTGTGTGCTTGAAGCGGAAACCAACACGTTCACCACTCATTTAAAAAATATCGTATTGGATCATTATTTATTTTACTTCATTCAAGGTTAATTTTTAAGATTTATTCAAAGTAAGTTCTGGTTTTAATAATGGGAATGGTATTACATCCCTTATTGAAGCGCTATTTGTTATTAGCATTATCAATCTATCAATTCCTATACCCAAACCTCCCGTGGGAGGCATTCCAATTTCTAGAGCTTGTAAGAAATCTTCATCAATACAATGAGCTTCTAAATCTCCTGCATCTCTTAAGGATTGTTGTAACTCCAATCTATCCCTTTGATCTACAGGATCAATTAATTCACTAAATGCATTAGCAATTTCCCTACCTGCAATAAATAACTCAAATCTTTGAACCATATTTTTATCGCAGGAGTGTCTTCGAGCTAATGGTGAAATCTCAATTGGGTAATCGATGATAAAAGTAGGTTGAATAAGCTGAGATTCGACCTTCTGCTCAAAAATTTCATTTAATAATCTCCCAAAAGTATCAATTTGCTTTGGTATTACAAATTTATTTTCTTCTAAGAAAGAAATTGCTTGATTAAAGTCCCCTTTAAATTCATCAAAATCAATTCCTGCAAATTTCTTTACTGCCTCTTTCATAGTAAATCGTTGCCATTTGGGAGAAAAATCTATTTTGTAACCTTGATAATCAATTACTAAAGATTTACAGGTATTGGATACTATGTGACAAATCAGCTCTTCGCTAGTATTCATCATATCTTCATAATTACAAAAAGCTTCGTAGATTTCGACTGAAGTAAATTCAGGATTATGTTTTGTACTAATACCCTCATTTCTAAAAATTCTTCCCAGTTCATAAACCCTTTCAAAACCACCCACAACCATCCTTTTTAAATGTAACTCTGTAGCAATTCTTAAATACAGAGGGATATCTAACGTATTATGGTGCGTTATAAAAGGTCTAGCCTCGGCTCCTCCAGCCTCTGACTGAAGAATAGGTGTTTCTATCTCTATAAAATTTTTATCATCTAACCATCTACGGATAAGGCTAATAGTTTTAGCTCTTGTTTTAAAAACAATTTTTGATTGAGGATTTACTATTAAGTCCAAATATCTTTGTCTATAGCGCTTTTCAACATCTGTGAGGCCGTGCCATTTATCAGGCAAAGGTTGTAAAGATTTCGAGAGCATTTGCCAAGTTGATACTTTAATTGACAACTCACCTTTATTTGTTTTCTTTATAGTACCGTTAACTCCAATCCAATCTCCAATATCAACCAACTCTGTTAAATCATTAAAAGAAAGATATTTATCATTTGTATTTTCATTATTATCAATTATTAACTTTTCTAAATATAGCTGAATAGGTCCCTCTTGATCAGAAATGCTAAAGAAAGCAATCTTTCCCATTACTCTTTTAGCAAGAACACGACCTGCTAAAGATATATTTAATTGAAATTCTTCGCCATTATCAAGATAACTATAATTATCCGAAATAAATTTAGTTGAATGTGTTACCGTAAAATTCTCACAGTAAGGTTCAAAACCTTTGGCTATTAACGATTTAGCTTTACTCAAGCGAGCTTCTCTAAATTCAGACAAAATTTTAATTACAATAGTTTATTTAATTAAGTTATCAGAATAACTTTCAACTTGCCAAAGATGTTGCCGTTTCACCTACTCTTTGAGAAGCATATCCTATCCCTCTCACTGTAAGAATGAGTTCAGGATTCCTTGGATCAGGTTCTAATTTGCCTCTTAACCTAGCGACATAAACATCAACAACTCTCAAATCTGCTGCCCTTCTAGGTGGGTAACCCCAAAGTTGTTCCAAAATTTCTGCTCTTGGTACAACTTTGCCTGGTTCATCGAATAATAATTCCAGAAGACTAAATTCGGTGTAAGTCAAACTTATTCTTTCACCAGCTCTAGATACTTGTCTCCTGTTGGTATCTACAATTAAATTTCCAAATTTCATTACACCCTTTCCAGATGGGACCTCCTTAGTCTCCGCCACTGATATACTAGGGCCCATACGTCTTAAAATAGTTGCAATTCTTGCTTCCAGTTCTTTAGGACTAAATGGTTTTGATAAATAATCATCTGCTCCTAAATCTAAACCAGCGACCCTCTCTGAAATAGCTTCTAACGCAGTTAAAAATATAATGGGCACAACTGATTCTGCTCGAATTCTTCTACAGACGGCAAATCCATCCATTTTTGGAAGCATTACATCAAGGACAATCAAATCTGGAGATTGTTTGTGAAAAGCTTCAATAGCCTCTTCACCATTAGTTGCAGAAAAGACTTCATAACCAGCCAATTGCAGCCTAGTTACTAAAACCTTTAAAACCGCTGGTTCATCATCAACTACTAAAATACTTGCTTTTGACATCGATAAAAAGTGATTTACTGATTAAATTCAAAGCATATATGCGTTGAATATTTGTTTTACTAATCTAACAAGTAAAAATATAACATTAAGTATACTAAAAGTTATAAATTCTATAATTACTAAATTTTTTAATTTTTTGAAATTTTAAATAACTGACTTAAATCATTAATTAAAAACTATCACCTTTAAATGAAGAAAAATTTTGAGAATTATTTTTATTGAATATATTAAAAAGCCAAGAGCAAACTAAGGGAGCTATTATTGCAGTCATAAAAACTTGTGCAGAAATTGTTTTTATTCCATAAGCAACCCATGAAATATTAACCTCAAAAAATTTATGAAAAATTATTTGAAGAAAATATAATAAATTACAAATAAGACTACCAAGAGAACAAATAAAACCAAATTTAAATGTATTCAAGTTTTTTGAATTATAAATGCTTAACTTGCCAAATATAATTCCACAAATAACAAATCCTGGGATTTGAGTATACAAATGATTACTTAACGAATCCAAAACAATTCCTATTGATAATCCTGCGAGGATTCCATTAAAGGAACCATGAATACTTGCCCAAGAGAATAACCAAAAAATTGACCAATGAGGTGGAACTCCCATTAAAGAAATAAACTTAGGATTCCACAAAGTTAGAATTGGAATAAACAAAAAAGTTAATAACGATAAGTATGTATTAGTGATCCTGTTCATTAATATTGAATTTTCAATACTTGTACCCAATCAATAGCTTCAGGTTCTGCTAACAATTGGACTACCGCAATCAGAGTAGATTGAGATTCTGCATCAATAGTCTCTATTATTCCAATTGGAATATTTGGTGGCAAAAGTGTACTAGCAGGGGACGAAAAAACAAAATCTCCCTCTTTAACATCAAGATCTTTAGAATAGAATACGAGTCTGGGAAGATTTGTCCCAAGACCAACAAGTAGTCCATGAACATTACTTCTTTGATTCCAAACACCAACTTTACTATCAGTTGAGGTAAGTAATTTAACAGACGATGTTAAAAAAGATGTATTTTCAATTATACCGACTAAACCTCCAGGACCAACAACGGCATCGCCAATTTCGACTCCATCTTTTTTGCCCTTATTTAAAATCAATTGTTTCCACCAAGTACCAGTTTGTCTAGAGATTACTGAAGCACTTATTTTACTTTTGTCAGATATACTTTGAAGTTTTAAAATATCTCTCAATCTTTTATTATCTTTACTGAGTTGAATTAACTTCATATTTAATTCTTTGTACTGGCTTTCCTGAATAATTTCTTGTTGAAATTGGCCAGGCCAGAAAGGTTTAGAGACAATATAATAAAAATCTTTATAGATAGAACCTTTTGAAAATCTAACAAAAATTATTGTCGATAAAAATAATATAAAAAACCAAAATTTTCTTTTATTCCACCAACGTGTAGATGATATTCTTCGGTTATCAACCATCAAATCAATCTCTTACTGCATTCCTCGCAAAATCTGGAGTATCAACAACTCTTCTTAATTTTTTAAAATCATCTAGAACTTCTCCACAACCATTTACAACGCACAACAATGGATCCTCTGCAATGTGTGTAAAAATTCCTGTTTCATCACTTAACAAATCACTTATACCTCTTACTAACGCTCCACCACCTGCAAGCATTATTCCTCTATCAACTATATCTGCGGCTAACTCCGGGGGAGTTCTTTCCAAAGTTCTTTTCACTGCCTCAACAATCTTACTTAGTGGATCAGCCATAGCCTCACGAATTTCTCCTGAAGTTAAATTAATTGATCTAGGCAATCCTGAGGATAAATGTAAACCCCTTACTTCCATTGAAGTTTTATCAAAATCATTATTTGGAAATGCAGATCCAATTTTAATTTTTATATCCTCTGCAGTTCTCTCTCCCACAACTAAGTTATGAACCTTTTTGAGATATAAAGCAATAGACTCATTAATTTCATCACCAGCGACTCTGACGGATTCGCTCAAAACAGTTCCACCTAGGCTAAGGACGGCAACTTCTGTTGTACCTCCACCAATATCAACAATCATTGTGCCAATGGGTTCGGTTACTGGTAATGCAGCACCTATAGCAGCTGCGACAGGCTCATCAATCAAATGAACTTCTCTAGCACCAGCCAAACCAGCCTCTCTAACGGCTCTTCTCTCAACACTAGTAACTCCACTTGGAATACCAATAATTAATCGCGGTGCTAGTATTCCTCTCCCCTCGTTTGATTTCTGAATAAACATTTTTAGCATTTGCTCGGCAGCATCAAAATCCGCTATAACTCCATCTTTCAATGGTCTAACAGCCCTTATATTACCGGGAGTTCTGCCTAGCATTAGTTTTGCATCCTTACCTACAGCAAGAGGTACTCCTTCCTCAAGATCCATAGCTACTACTGATGGCTCTTGAAGTACGACACCTTTACCGGATACATGTATTAATGTATTTGCAGTCCCCAAATCAATACCAATGTCTCTTGAAAATTTAAAACGGTTAAGGATCACGATAATAAATAACTTTTATCAAATAATAGAGGTTTTTTCAAAAGAGCTACTAAATATTACTGTTTGCATATCAATCGCTAGCAATACTTCAAGCAAAAATTTCAAAAATGAGTAATATTAAAAAAAAAATAATTATGGAAATTAACACAATTAATCTTGTTGGCAGAGCTGGTAGAGAACCTGACGTAAGGTATTTCGAATCTGGAAGTATCGTAGCTAATTTTACTTTGGCAGTTAATAGAAGAAGTAGAGATGAAGAGCCAGATTGGTTTAATATCGAAATTTGGGGTAAACAAGCACAAATCGCTGCAGATTATGTAAAAAAAGGCTCATTAATTGGAGTGACCGGAAGCTTAAAAATTGATAGCTGGAAAGATAAAAGTAGTGGTGAAGATAGATTCAAGCCAGTGATAAGAGTTGATAGATTAAACTTATTAGGATCTAAGCGAGAATCTGATAATAATAATAATAATGAAATGAGCTCCTCAAATGAGATTCCTTTTTAAAAGCTATTTATTTTTAATGTAATTTCTCAAAAACTTTATAGATATAAAAACTAGAAATATAATAAAAATCGGCTTTAAAAAGATTTTAAAGTTATCTATGTATAAGGTAATATTTTGATAATTTTCTCCAAAAAGATATCCTGCAGTCGTAAGTATCGTTACCCAAATTGCAGTGCCTAAAGTTGTCCAAATTAAAAAAGTACCAATAGGCATCAATTCTATTCCCGCAGGAACGGATATTAATGTCCTTATTCCCGGAATTAATCTTCCCCAGAAAACCAATAAAGTTCCATATTTATCAAACCATAATCTACTTTTGGATAAATCATTTGATGTGATTCCTAAAAATTTTCCTTTGTTATCTAAAAATTTTGAAATTTTTTGTTCATTCAAAGATTTTCCTAGAAAATACCATGGGAAAGATCCTAATAAAGTCCCTACAGTTCCAAACAGAACTAAAATATAAAAATTTAAACTACCTTGATAGACAAAGTAGCCTCCTAAAGGCATTATTATTTCAGAGGGAATTGGAGGTATAATATTTTCTAAAAACATCGCAAAACCAATCACAAAATAAGCAAAACTAGAATTTTCTTCAACAGTTTTGATTATTATATCCGGAATGGAAGTAACAATATTTATAAATAATAAACTCAAGTTTAATATCTATATAATTCAGGTTTATATGGTCCTTCTACAGAAACATTTATATAATCTGCCTGTTCCTGAGTTAGTTTAGTAAGTTTTGCTCCGATCTTATCTAAATGAAGTCTCGCAACCATCTCATCTAAATGCTTTGGTAGAACATAAACTTCATTAAGATAATCCTTACTTTTACTAAATAATTCGATCTGGGCCAATACTTGATTAGTGAAAGAGTTGCTCATAACAAAACTTGGATGACCTGTTGCACAACCTAAATTCACCAGCCTACCCTCTGCTAAAAGAATAATTTTATTACCACTTGGAAGAGTAATATGATCAACCTGAGGTTTAATATTTTCCCATGGATAATCTTTCAAAGAAGCAACATCAATTTCATTATCAAAATGACCAATATTACAAACGATTGATTCATCTTTCATTTTTAAGAGATGTTTATGAGTTATCACTTGGTAGTTTCCTGTAGCTGTTACAAAAATATCTATATCCTCTACAACATCATCTAGCGTAACTACGCTGTAGCCTTCCATAGCAGCTTGAAGAGCACAAATAGGATCCACCTCCGCAATCTTGACAATTGCACCTAAACCTCTTAACGACTGAGCAGATCCTTTACCAACATCTCCAAAGCCAATTACCAAGGCAACTTTTCCCGCAATCATTACATCAGTAGCTCTTTTTATACTATCAACTAAAGACTCTCGACATCCATACAAATTATCGAACTTACTTTTAGTAACTGAATCATTCACATTTATAGCAGGAAATGGTAAGGCATTATCCTTTTGAAGTTGGTAAAGTCTAGCCACCCCGGTAGTTGTTTCCTCAGTGACCCCTATAATCTCACTTTTTACTCGAGAATAAAAATTCCCATCTTTTTCAAGTTTATTTTTAATTGATTTATAAAGAGCAATTTCTTCTTCATTTGTTGGATTATCCAAGACAGATCGATCTTGTTCTGCTTTACTTCCCAAAATCAGTAATCCTGTAGCATCACCCCCATCATCAAGAATCATATTTGGAGTATCATTACCCCAATCCAAAATATAATGTGTATATTGCCAATACTCATCTAAGGTCTCCCCTTTCTTAGCAAAAACAGGGATCCCTCTTTTTGCTATTGCTGCTGCTGCATGATCTTGTGTTGAAAAAATATTGCAAGAAGCCCACTTTACTTGAGCACCCAATTCAACTAAGGTCTCAATTAGTACTGCAGTCTGAATAGTCATATGAAGACTTCCAGCTATTTTTGCCCCTTTTAATGGCTTTGAATCTGAATATTTTTCTCTTAATGAGATTAATCCAGGCATTTCTGTTTCAGCAATATTGAGTTCCTTCCGCCCAAACTCAGCTAAAGATAGATCACTAATGACATAATCCGGTGTAGTAGTAATACTTGAATTTGCTATAACCATTTTTGTAGAGTATTTATCTACTAAACTATAATTGATTTTTATGAGTTTTTGTGTTTCTCGAAAGTTTATCTGAAACTATTTTATTTGGAAAAAATTTTGCTCAGGGCTTAAAACCTCTCTCCATAGTGTTGTTAAAAGGACCAATTGGAGCAGGCAAGACCTCTTTTGTACAGGGTTTAGCAAATGGATTATCAATCAATGAATCTATTACAAGTCCAACTTTTGCTTTATCACATCACTATTACTCAGGAAAGCTACCATTGATACACATGGATTTTTATAGATTAAAAGATAAACTATCGGCAGAAGAATTATTCTTTGAAGAAGAAGAAGAATTAAATGAAAATGGCGGGATTATGGTAATTGAGTGGCCAGAATTAATATTGCCTATTATTGATATATACTCTCTCATTGAGTTTAGTTATGGGAAAGAATTTGGAAGGAATTACAAAATAGTTAATTATCAAAAGCCAAGAAATTCTTGAACCTTTGAATAAGATGGTTGGGGTTTAATAGCCCCTTCACCCTGACAAGTTAAAAACCCACACGCAGTTGAGAATTTTAATGCTTTTTGCATTTCAGATTGATTAATTGGTTCTCCAAAATAAAGGATTTGGGATAAAAAACCAGCAAGAAATGCATCCCCAGCACCAGTAGTATCAACAATATTTCCTGAATAAGAAAATGGATAAATCCCCTCACATCCATTAATAAACCATTTAATAGGTGCTCCTCCGTCAGTTATCACAACACAAGGTGATTTTGGAAAAAGCTTCGAGATCTCGAGTGGACTCTTATTTTGAAAAAACATATCTGCTTCTTCTTTAGAGAGCTTTAATATATCTGCAAAAGATAAAAAATCTTTAATTTTTTTTATTTGATATTCTCTCTGAGTTAAATCTATATTGCTGGCATTATTCCAAAAAACTTCTCTCCAATTAAGATCTATGACAATTTTCAATCCAAATTTCTTAGCAAAGCTAAGTAAAAAATATATTGAATTAGAAGATATACTTGATGCCAATCCAAGTGTTCCAGTAATTATAAATTTTGATTCAGAGTAGAGATTATTAAGTAAATTAATATTACTTCTGATCAAATTAATATCAAGATTTTCATCAGCAAATAATTCAAATTCATTTTTAGCAAATCCCAAGAAAGAACGATCGCCGGATTCATCTCTTAAAACTTCTACTACTCTTGTTTTATATTTCTTATCAATTTGCAAAAAAGATGTATCAATTTCTAACTCTTTAAATAATTCAATAAATTTTGATCCAAATAAATCATTTCCAATATTTCCAACAAATGAAGATTGAATATTTAATTTGCTTAATGCACAAACTACATTAGCTGGTGCTCCACCTAGGTAGTTTATTCTCTTATCTCCTGTCTGACTAAATATACTGTCAATAAGAGCTTCGCCTATACAAATTACTTGGCTGGAGTTCATATGTTTAATATATATTTTACTAATTTATAGTAGTTTTTGTTTAACAAATACAATAATTTAGTTTACAGTCAACTAATTAAAATGTATTTATGATTCATAAAGAATATAATTTTTGGAACTGGAGACAATGGGAAATCTCTTGGTCTTTATCACATATAGCAAATACAACTCTAAATAAAAACATTTTATTAATCCATGGATTTGGAGCTTCAAAGAGCCATTGGAGATATAATCAGGATATTTTAGGCGAAAAGTTCAATTGCTATGCAATAGATCTTTTAGGTTTTGGGGATAGTAGTCAACCTACTGCTCTTTTGGATTATGAATCTTCAGACAATGGCTCTACAAAATATTGCTTTGATTTATGGGGAACACAAATTAGTGAATTTTGTAATGAAAATATTGAAGGCCCGGCTATTTTAATCGGCAATTCAATAGGAGGCATTGTTGCCTTGAGAGCAGCAGAAATATTAAAAGATAAATGTGATGGGATAATTCTAATTGACTGTGCACAGCGCACAATGGATGACAAGAGATTAAAGAAAAATGATATTTTAATGAATTTTCTAAGGCCAATAATTAAAACATCTGTTCGAGCAAGATTTATAAGTAATACTATTTTCAAAAGAGCTGCTAATCGAAAAGTTATTAGAGAAATACTTAAAAAAGCTTATCCCTCAGGAAATAATATTAATGATGAATTGATTGATATTTTATATAAACCATCTCAGAGAGACAATTCAGCAGAAGCCTTTAGAGGATTTATAAATTTATTTAACGATTATTTGCCTACTGATTTATTTAAAAAAGTTAAAAAAAATATTTATTTAATATGGGGTGAAAAAGATCCATGGGAGTCTGTTGATGAAGCTATTGAATGGAAAAGAACATATAACAATATTAAAAGTTTGGACATTATAAAAGGTGCAGGACATTGCCCACATGATGAATACCCAGATGAAACCAACAAACTAATATTTGAAATTATTCAAGATATAAAGTAAGCCTCTACATTTTCACTCAAACGTCTAAGTCCTCTTAGTCCATCTCTTTCAAGATTTCTGACCCTATCACGGCTTATACCCAAAACTCTTCCTATACCTGTTAAAGACATAGGTTCGTCTCCATCCATACCATATCTCATTCTTAAGACTCTACATTGCAAATCAGGTAACTGATGAAGCAGTGAGTGTAAATCTCCTCGCATACAATCCATCTCAATCTGCTCATCTGGAAGATCCTCTCCCCCAGCTAATAGATCTAGCAGGACTGTATCTTCTCCATCTCCAACCTTTGTCTCGAGGCTAACAGGTTGGCCTGCTTTACACATTAAATCTTTAACATCTTCTTCTGGTAACTCTACATATTTTGCAAGTTCGCTAATAGTAGGTGTCCTTGACATCTCTTGACTGAGCTCTCTTTGTCCTTTTTTTAACTTATTCAACATTTCAGTTATGTGAATAGGTAACCTTATTGCCCTGCTCTTTTCTGCTATTGCTCGTGTAATACCTTGCCTAATCCACCAATAAGCATAAGTAGAAAATTTATATCCGCGGGCAGGATCGAATTTCTCTACACCTCTAACAAGGCCAATTGTTCCCTCCTGTATGAGATCAAGTAGCTCCATATTTCTTTTTGTATATTTTTTAGCAACACTTACTACTAACCTCAAGTTAGCTGCCACCATTCTCTCTTTCGCTCTTTGACCAGCCCTTAATCTTTTTTTGATCTTTTGAACAGTTAAATTTAATTTATCTGCAAGTTCTTCATGAGATGGTTTTTCACCAGTTAATTCAATTAACTCTAGTTCAAGCCTTTCAACTTGCATTAGTTCTTGAACTTGTCTTCCTAGAGTAATCTCCTGCTCATGCGTTAATAAAGGAACTCTTCCTATATCTCTTAAATAAGACCTTACTAGATCAACTTCATTTCCAGTTTTCAGGGAAGTTATTGAAGTAATTTTATTCTCGATTAAAGTTTCTGAAGACATAAAATCAATTTACTTTTGTAAACAATACCATTAAGAATTGTAAAGTTAAACCTTATAATCCACATTTTTACATTTTTGAGTATATTTACTCACTCTCTTAACTATAAAAATTTAGTAATAGCCACGTTGCTGTATTTAAGTAAATATAAACTCCAGCAATGTCAGTGACAGTTGTTATAAACGGAGAGGACATCAAAGCAGGATCTAGTCCCATTTTATCAAATAGCAAAGGCAAAACTGCTCCTGCCGTTGCTGCAAGTGTCGTAATAGCAATTAAGCTAATCCCTACTGCAAGCCCGATCAGAGGGCCTTCCCCTAACCACCAAGCAAAAGGAATTACAACTATTAACATCAATATACCGAGTAATGCTCCAGTTAATGACTCTTTAAAAATTGCTTTGAGAGGACCAAGAGATTTGATTTTCTGAGTACTTAAACCTCTAATCACAACTGTTGAACTTTGTGCTCCAACATTTCCTCCCGTGCCGATTAATAAAGGAATAAAAGCAGCTAAAAGGACAACTTTACTTAAAATTTGATCATTCATTGCAATAACTCTTGTCGTCAAACCATTAGCCAACACCAGAATCAACAACCAAACGATTCTTCTTCTGGCAATAGTAAATAAACCACTCTGGAAATAGTCATCTTCATCACCCGGTTGCACTGCTCCTGCTGCATATATATCTCTTGTAGCTTCTTGCTCAATAACATCAATTAAATCATCAACTGTTACTATGCCAACAAGTCTCTTCTCCTTATCTACAACAGGAAGAGCTAAAAAGTCATACCTCTGAATAGCTCTTGCAACTTCCTCTTGATTAGTATTAGTAGTAATATTCACTACCTCTCTTGTCATTACATCACCTATTTGCTGCTTTGGTTCAGCTGTAACTAAATCTCGCAAAGATAAAATACCTGTTAAATGTCTTTCTTTATCCGTGACATATAAGCTATATATTGTCTCTGTAAAAGGCGCTCTTTTCCTAACAAGCGACAATGCTTCTTCGGCAGTTTGCATTTCTTTGAGATCAATAAATTCAGTCGTCATTAATCTTCCAGCAGTCTCTGGCTCATAACCCAATAGTTGTGCAGTAACTTTCCTCTCACCTGGACTTAAAGCAGATAATAATTTTCTCACAACTTTAGCTGGCAACTCATCAAATAACTGGACCCTATCATCCGGAGACATCTTCTCAACAATTTCTAGAACCTCTCCTGATCTAAGTCTATCTAGAAGAGTTTGCTGAACTATTGGATCTAAATATTCATAAACTTCGATAGCTTCATTCTTCTTCAGTAATCTAAATGCTAATGCTTGAAGAATTTGAGGCAATTTACCTATCCCCTCGGCTATGTCAACTGGCTGAGAAGGCTCAAGGATAAGCTTTGCCGCATCATAGCTACCAGCAATTAAGAGCTCTTCTAGCTGATAAGCAATCTTCTCGCTAGATGTTAATTCTCCAGAGACCTTAACGTAATTATTTTCAATATCTTCATTCATAATTTAATCCAAAGAATACTCTTCATTCCCATTATTAATTATATTTATTGAGGAAACCTTTTTCCAATTAAAAAGCCTAAATACATAATCATTACATTTGCAATAACGACAAAATTAATTATAAAAAAGAAATTTAACAGTTTTCCAGTAACGAGTATTCGAAAAAAAATAGGAAGAAAACCACTAAATGTTGTAAAGGAGGAAAAAAAAGCAATAAAGAATATTTTATTTGACTTATTTAGAAATTTCTGAGGAATAAGAATGCCAAATATGAATGAAGCGAGAAAAGAAATTAAAAAAATATTATCTATATAAAATCTTAAAAATAAGGCACAATTAGAAATAAATATGACAAGAAATAGTTTATGAACTTTCAATATATTATGACTTTAGTAATAAAATAACCCATCACAAACAATAAAAACGAACAAATTAAAGCATTAATATAGTATTTAAAAAATTGATGATATCTTTGCTCTTTTATTAAAGTGAATAAATGGAAAATAAAAGATGAAAAAGTACTGAAACATCCTAAAAAACCTACAGAAAACATTAAACAAATCCTGTAGCTACTAATATTAAGAGCCATATAAATTCCGACTAAAAGACTTGATATGAGGTTTACCACTAAAAATTTTTCAAGTCTTAAGCCAAATATATTACTGCCTTTTCTTAAGATAAATAATCTACATAAAACGCCGAAAGAACCACCTAAGATCAAATAAATGATTGATTCAAAACTCAAAGCCTAAATCCTTATCCATCCTCTATTTGGTTGATTAAGATTTTTAAAAATAAAATTAGAATTTAATTTAATACGCATCCATCTCTCTTCTTTAGCATCAATCCAATTATTTAAAATTGATAAATTTGATCCGATAGGAAATGATCCTATTTTTTTTGAATCCATATCAGGAGAGCAATAAATGGAGCATTTAGAACTTAAAACAATTTGCTGACAATTTTCTAAATAAATCATCCTCTGAACCCCCCCGGCAGGCAGATGTATAGGACCTATCAATGCAAAACCTATTAAGCAAATGTTTTTTATATAAAATTTAATCATATATCTAAAGTTGCCAAATCAAGATCAACACTATGGGTTTCAATAAATTCTCTTCTTGGTGCAACCTTATCTCCCATTAATATATTAAAAATCCTATCAGCTTCGAGAGCATCTTCAATTTCTACTCTTTTCATCATTCGAGTCTTAGGATTCATTGTTGTATCCCATAACTGTTTTGGCATCATTTCTCCAAGCCCTTTGAACCTTTGGATATTATAATTTGCTTTTTCTCCAAATTCCTCTATTGTATCCCTCAATTCTTTCTCGTTATAACAATATTTATGATTTTTACCTCTTTCAACTTTGTAAAGTGGAGGGCAAGCTATGTAAATATATCCTCTTTCAACAAGTTCTTTCTGATATCTATAAAAGAATGTAAGTAATAAAGTTCGGATATGAGCACCATCAACATCAGCATCGGTCATTATGACTACCCTATGGTACCTTAATGAATTAACATCAAATTCTTCACCTTTTATACCAAGACCAAGAGCTGTTATTAGAGATTGAATTTCAGTATTTTTATAAATTCTTGAGTCATCAGTTTTTTCAATATTTAATATTTTTCCTCTTAAAGGCAAAATTGCTTGAAACTTTCGATCTCTACCTTGTTTTGCAGAGCCACCAGCAGAATCACCTTCAACAATATAAATTTCTGATTCGGAAGGATCTCTTGAACTGCAATCTGCCAATTTACCTGGAAGAGTTGAACTTTCAAGTACACTTTTCCTTCTTACCAATTCTCTTGCTCTTCTGGCAGCTTCAGCAGCATTAAAAGATTGAATTGCTTTTTCCAGAATCAGATCGAGAATACTTGGATTAAATTCCATATAATTCGAGAGAGATTCTCCTATTAATGAATCAACAATGCCTCGCACTTCTGTATTACCCAGTTTTGTCTTTGTTTGACCTTCAAATTCTGGGTCAGGAACTTTTACAGACAATACAACAGTTAAACCTTCCCTAATATTTTCCCCAGCCAAATTTTTATCAGCATCTTTTCTCTTTGATCTTTTTTTTGCAAAATTATTAAAAGTTCTCGTTAAAACTGTTTTTAAACCTTCAATATGAGTACCTCCATCAATTGTCCTTATATTATTTGCAAAGCCTAAAATGTTATCTGAATATACATCTGAACACCACTGCAAAGCAGCCTCAACATAAACATTATCTTTTTGAGAATCTACATAAATTATTTCTGGATGAATAGAATCCTTTTCAGCATTCATATATTCGACATATTCCTTTATTCCACCTTGATAAAAATAAATCTCCTCTTTATAAGTATTATCTTTTAAATGAACCCTTTCATCTCGAAAAACTATTTTTACTCCTCCATTGAGATATGCCAATTCTCTTAATCTGGATGACAAGATAGAATACTCAAACTCAATACCACCAGTAAATATTGATGTATCAGGTTTAAAAACGATAGTAGTACCTGTTTTCTTTATTTGTGTAATTTGTTTTTTAGATGATAATTCTCCTTTCGAGATCCCTTTTTCAAATCGCTGATTAAATTCATTACCATCTCTAAATACAGTCACATCAACCCACTCACTCAAAGCATTTACAACAGATATCCCAACACCATGTAGGCCACCAGAAACCTTATATCCGCCACTTCCAAATTTACCTCCTGCATGGAGAACAGTCAGAACAGTCTCTAGTGCACTTTTACCAGTTGATGGATGAATATCAGTTGGAATTCCTCTACCATTATCGGATATTGAGGCTGAGCCATCTTCTTTTAAAATGATCTCAATATGATCACAATGACCTGCTAAGGCCTCATCTACAGAATTATCAACAACTTCATAGACAAGATGATGAAGGCCGCGAGGGCCAGTAGAACCAATATACATTCCCGGTCTTTTACGAACTGGTTCTAGCCCCTCTAATACTTGTATTTGCTCTGCGCCGTAATCGTTAGAGACTTTATTAGGCGTTTTGTCAGCACTCATTTAGATCAAAATAAAATAAAATAAACCTTTTTCAAAATATTAAAATAAAAGGTATCGAACTTAATTTACCATTGGTATCTATGTAAGGCTTGAAATAATTGAATAATTTAATCACTTCTACAATTTCGTCACAACTTTTCAAGCAACTTTTTAATATGTTTCCTTCAAAACCTTTAGTGATAGTATTATTAGGCCCTACTGCAAGCGGGAAAACAGATTTAGCTATAGATTTAGCGAAGCACTTCAAAATAAATATACATAATATTGACTCTCGACAAATTTACAAAGAGATGAATATTGGGACAGCAAAACCAACAATAGAACAACAGAATCAAATAAAACATTTTTTATTGGATATTGAACTCCCAAATAAACATATAAATGTAAAGCAATTTCAAGAAATTGCTATGAATTCGATCAATAATGAGATCGAGAAAAAAAAATTTCCATTTCTTGTAGGTGGTAGTGGCTTGTATTTAAATTCAATAATTAGCGGATTTATTACTCCAGGGGTACCTCCTCAAGAACAATTCAGAAAAAAGTTATTAAAACTTGGTCAACACAAATGCTGGAATTTATTGAAGTTATGTGATCCTCAAGCAACAGATTTAATCAACTTCTCTGATAGTACAAGAACTATAAGAGCATTAGAAGTATTTTACGCAACAGGGAAGACAATGGCATCGCAACAGTTTATGAATCCCCCGCCATGGAAGATTTTAGAACTTGGACTTGATAGAGATGACTTAAAAGATAGAATCTCGAGAAGAGCAAAATATATGTTTTATAATGGAATCGTTGAAGAAACAAACACAATAATTGAAAAATATGGTTCTGAACTCCCTTTATTAAGAACGATTGGTTATTACGAGGCAAAATTAGTTTTAGAAAACAACTTAAGTATTGAAAAAGCTATTGCAAGTACAATTAAAAAAACTATAAACTTTGCCAAAAGGCAAAGAACATGGTTTCGTAATAAAAATAAACCAATTTGGCTTAACACCACAAACCCTCTAAAAGATGCAATAATTAAAATAGAGTCTGCAATTTGCTAACTTATTATAAATAGTTTAAATCTCAAACAAACACTGAATGCCACCACGCCCACGCTTTGACCGCCGCACTCCCGTAAGAGAGCTTCCTAACATAAACGAAAGGATCAGTTATCCTGAATTAAGAGTTGTTGACTCAGATGGTAAACAATTAGGCGTTATCGATAGACTTAAGGCACTTGAAATAGCTTCAAACAGAGAATTAGACCTTGTTCTTGTAAGCGAGAAAGCTACTCCTCCTGTTTGTAGGATTATGGATTACGGAAAATATAAATTTGAACAAGAAAAAAAAGCCAAAGAGGCAAGAAAAAAATCTCATCAGACTGAAGTTAAAGAAGTAAAAATGAGATATAAAATTGATAAACATGATTATGATGTCAGAATTGGTCAAGCACAGAGATTCTTAAAATCAGGAGATAAAGTCAAATGTACTGTGATATTCAGAGGAAGAGAAATTCAGCATTCGAACTTAGCGGAGACACTTCTTCTGAAAATGGCAACTGATCTAGAAGAGCAATCAGAGGTTCAACAATCACCAAAAAGAGAGGGAAGAAATATGATAATGTTTTTAAGTCCAAGAAAAACGCCTTTGGAAAAAAAAGATGAAAAATAAAAATTTTTCATATTTCATCATTTTATTTTCAAAATTTATGACAAATGTTAAAGTGTCACTATATAAAAACTAAACAAATATCAAATTCAGCGTGAGATTCCATATACAACAAGAAAGTGATATACCAGCTTCTACACAGCTCTATAATCAAATATGCTTCGCTATCGCTGCGAGGCATTATCCTCCTGGTCACAGGCTTCCCAGTACAAGACAGTTAGCGATGCAAACTGGTCTTCACAGAAATACTATCAGCAAAGTTTACAGGCAATTAGAAACAGATGGAGTTGTAGAGGCAATGGCTGGATCGGGTATATATGTGAGGGATCAATTACAGAAAAAAGAATTTAAAGATTCAGTAAATTCAAAAAATTATTTGAATAAAAATCCAATTGAAGAGTCAAAAAAAATAATTGATCTGCTTATTCAATTAGGATGTTCTTTACAAGAAGCAAGAAAATTATTAACTGATGAAATTGACTGGAGAATTAAATGCGGAGCAAGAGTTTTAGTAAGTACTCCTAGAGAAGATATTGGGGCCTCAATGTTAATTGCAGAAGATTTATCTCCAAAAGTCAATGTACCTGTAGAAGTTGTACCAATGGAAGAACTAGAAAAAGTTCTTTGCAACTCTAATAATGGGACCATAGTAACCAGTAGATATTTTTTACAGCCGTTGGAGAAACTTGCAAAGAAATATGGAGTAAGAGCTATAGCTGTAGATCTCAGCGATTTCCAAAAAGAACTTAAAATGTTAAAGGAATTAAGGCCAGGTAGCTGTGTAGGAATAGTAAGCATAAGTCCAGGTCTGCTTAGAGCTGCAGAAGTAATTCTTCACAGCATAAGAGGTAATGATATATTATTGATGACTGCAAATCCTGAGAACAACAGCAGATTACTTGCTTTGTTAAGAGCATCTAATCATGTTTTATGTGATGGACCAAGTTTATCAGAGGTGGAAAGTACATTAACAAAAAACAGATCTCAATTAATGAGGATACCCTCACTACATTGTGCTGCAAACTATTTAAGTAAAGATACAATTGATCAACTTAAAAAAGAAATTGGGATAGCAAACTAGAAAGTTATGTTGAATACTTTTAAATCAGATATTGCAATCATCAAAGAGAGAGATCCAGCCGCAAGAGGCATCTTAGAAATTTTATTATGCTATCCTGGTTTTCAAGCAATTTCTATTCATCGTTTTACGCACGCTTTGTGGAAATATAAATTACCAATAATTCCGAGATTATTAAGTCAACTTAATAGATCCTTAACTGGGATTGAAATTCATCCTGGAGCAAAAATTGGCAAAAGAGTGTTTATAGATCATGGCATGGGAGTTGTTATAGGAGAAACAGCTGAAATTGGTGATAATTGTTTACTTTATCAAGGTGTAACTTTAGGAGGTACTGGTAAAAGTCATGGGAAAAGACACCCTACATTAAAAAGGAACGTTGTTATCGGAGCTGGAGCAAAAGTACTTGGTTCAATTACTGTTGGAGCCAATACCAGAATAGGAGCAGGATCTGTTGTTGTAAGAAGTGTCGATAGTAACAGTACAGTAGTTGGCGTTCCAGGGAGGGTAGTCCATCAAAGCGGGGTTAAAATCAATCCTCTTGCACACTCTGCCTTGCCAGATGCAGAAGCGAACGTCATTAGAAACCTAATGGATCGAATTGATCAATTAGAGAATCAAATCAATAGATTGCAAAAAACAGTACAAAGCATGGCTAATGATGAAGCAATTGATATTTCTCAGCTAGGCGATGCTCAGAACTTAAAGGACAAAGAGATAATAGAATTTCTTGGAGACAACAAAAATTGATTATTCCTTCGAATCATTCTCTAGCTTAGGTTGAAACATAAACATAGAGTAAATTACATTTCTCCTCATATTTGTCATCATCTCCAAAAACATATCATAGCCTTCGTTTTTATATTCAATTAGAGGGTCTTTCTGCCCATAGCCTCGTAAGCCAACAGATTCTCTCAAAGAATCCATAGATTGCAGATGTTCTCTCCATAAATTATCTATTTGTTGCAAAATAAAAAATCTCTCAGCTTCTCTCATTAAGCCAGGGCGATAATTTTCTATTTGTGCTTCTTTTAAATTATATGCGGTTCTCAATTGTTCCTTGAGATAATTCTTTAATTCTGAAACTGATAAAGAGAAGATATCGTCTTTATTAAGATCCTCTAATAAATATATAAATTCCTTAACTTTGGCAATTAATTGGTCTAGATCCCACTCTTCAGGGGGCAAATCTTGGTTTATATAGGCTTCTACGATCTCTTCCATTGTAATTTCTCCATAACCAATAACCTGCTTCTTCAAATCTATTCCTTTTAAAACACGTAGTCTTTCTGAATAAACAGCTTTCCTCTGATTATTCATAACTTCATCATATTCAAAAACTTGCTTCCTAATATCATAATAATAGGTTTCTACTTTTTTCTGAGCACCCTCTAAAGACCTGGTTAACATTCCCGACTCAATTGGCATATCTTCATCGACTCTAAATGCATTCATAAGATTAGCGACCCTATCGCCTCCAAATATCCTAAGTAAATTATCCTCTAAGGATAAGAAAAAACGGGTACTTCCTAAATCTCCTTGTCTACCTGCTCTTCCTCTTAGCTGATTATCAACTCTTCTAGATTCATGCCTTTCAGTACCAATTACATGTAAGCCTCCTGCAGCTCTAACATTTTCCTCTTCTTGGATTAAAACAGTTTCATATTCACTTTTAATATTAGATAATACTTCTCTAATGGATTGAATAAGTGTGTCTTCCGTAGGTGCTTTTTCAGCTGCTGTAGCTATTCTATCTTCTAACTCAATATTGCTCAAACTTCTTTCACCCCAGCCCTCAATAAGCTTTTTAGATAATAGATTTAAATCGTTTTCTGTATGCTCACCTAACTGGCAAGGGAATAAATTTTTAACGTTATTAAGATTATTCCTATTACCAGTTGTTGATTTATTTTTTGATTGCTTTGAAAATCCCTCTACAGATTTAGCTGCTCTCTGTTGAGGAATTGGAGGTTTATGTTCGTCGTCAGGTTTAACCAGCAAGGGCATTAGTGTCTCTTTTAGTTTTAGCCTAGCCATATAGTCACTATTTCCACCTAAAATAATATCCGTTCCTCTTCCAGCCATATTAGTAGCAATTGTCACCGCCCCAGATCTTCCAGCCTGAGCAACTATTTCAGCTTCTCTCTCAACATTCTCTGGCTTAGCATTTAATAGATTATGTGGTATTTGCTGTTCATATAGCAGTGAGCTAAGTAGTTCACTTTTTTCAACACTCGTTGTTCCTACTAAAACTGGTCTACCCTTCTTATGTATCTCAGCAGTTTCATTTGCTACAGCCCGCCATTTACCTATTTCTGTTTTAAAAACCTGATCAGACCAATCTTGCCTTTTTCTTGTTTTGTTAGTTGGAATAACAGTAGATTGTAATTTATATGTCTTCTCAAATTCTACTTCTTCAGTTTTAGCTGTACCAGTCATACCTGCCAAACCAGGGTATAAAAGAAAAAAGTTTTGATAGGTAATAGATGCTAAGGTTTGAGTCTCTGGCTGAATTTTTAAACTTTCTTTAGCTTCAATTGCCTGATGTTGCCCATCACTCCATCTTCTTCCAGGCATAACCCTACCTGTAAACTCATCAACTATTACAGCTTCCCCATTTTTAATTATGTAATTTACATCTTTTACAAATAATTCCTTAGCTTTTAAAGCGTTAGTTACGTAATGAGCCCAAGGATCATTGGGATCATACAAATCTCCTACTTTTAGATAATTTTCACACTTCGCAAAACCTTGATCAGTAAGGATACAACTTCTTTGCTTCTCATCAACTTCATAATCACCTTCAGGATCAATTCCATCCTTACTTAACTCTTTAGCACGATCAAGTGTTAATGATAGTTCTGCTGCTTTTTGATACTTTTCTTGAGGTCGCTCGATTTGTCCAGAAATAATTAATGGTGTCCTTGCCTCATCAATGAGGATTGAATCCACTTCATCAATTACACAGAAATTAAATACTCTTTGAACTACATCATCGATATCCGTAGCCATATTATCTCTTAAGTAATCAAAACCTAATTCTGAATTAGTTGCATATGTTATGTCACAAGCATAATTTTTCTTTCTATCATTTGGATTCATATCTTGCTGTATTAACCCTACAGTTAAGCCAAGGAATCTATGAACTTGGCCCATCCACTCTGCATCTCTTCTTGCTAAATAATCATTTACTGTAACCACATGAACTCCTCTTCCTGTCAAAGCATTTAAATAACATGGCAAAGTAGCAACAAGTGTTTTCCCCTCACCTGTTTTCATTTCAGCAATTTGACATTCATGTAATACCATTCCTCCTATGAGTTGAACATCAAAATGTCTCATACCTAAAACTCTTTTACTTGCTTCTCTAACAACAGCAAACGACTTCGGTAATAATTCATCTAACAACACTCTTTGTTTTGATAAATCAGTTTCAGAAGACAATATATTTTTAAAATTTACAGTTTCTTTTCTCAGATCTTCATCCGACAACTTAGTTACTTCTTCTTCTAATAAGTTAATTTCTTCAACCAATGGTTGATAACGCTTCAACTTTCGCGTATTTGGATCTCCCAACAAAAGTTTTAGC
>CAYSSQ010000002.1:0-74488 GCA_964433825.1 uncultured Prochlorococcus sp.
TTAATATTACCGGGGATGACTGGGCTAGAGGTGATAGAGTGACAGGAACAGAAGGAGCATCTTCTAGAAGGAGAAATCCATCTAGAGCAAGTCTGATGAATGCAATGCCACCAATGGATATAAAAAGAAATGAAAAAATGAAAGAACCAGATTTCTTAATTACAGGTTCAAGCGGAAATACTAAAGAAGGGCAACTTGTAACCTTCTCAGGTGGTGCAAGAGGATAAATAGTAAAAATGGTTTTAAGAGGATTGGCTAAAGCCAAGAACTTCTCATTGGGTCCTACGGCTCCAATGAAATCATTCTCAGAGCATATAGATCCAAAAATTAAAACAAAAAAGTTAATAAAGAGATTTGATAAAAATCACCCCTTAACAGATAGTTTTAAGAATAAAAAACTTTATGATTACGAGATAAGAACAAAAAAGAGTTTTGATGATATCGTTTCTACTTTAAAAGAAATTGCATATATTCAACATAATGAAAATTTTCTCAAAAATGCATTACAAATATCTCAAAAAAATTTAGGGATAGATTTACCAAAACATATCCTAGAAAAATCATGGGTAAAACCACTAGATATGAGAGCTTTATATGCTTGGTGCGTATTCAAACAGCATGATAAATTTAGTGATGACTTTTTTAAAAATGATCCTTTAGAAGGTTCTGCAGGAGGCAATGATGCAAAGGTTTTTGAAAGGTTTCTTTTGGATTGTGGATTTCATCTTTTAGATATCACTCCTTGTTCTGACGGTAGGCTAGCTCATACTGTTGCTTATGTGATGAGGATACCTTTTAGTGCTGTAAGAAGAAGATCGCATGCAGGAGCGCTGTTTGATATTGAAAACACAGTTAATAGATGGATTAAAACTGAGCATAAAAGATATAGAGAGGGAATCCCAAATCTTGCTGATAAAGATACAAGATATTTAAAAATAGTTACTTACCATTTTAGTTCTGTAGATCCTTTACACCAAGGTTGTGCTGCGCATGGAAGTGATGATGCCTTAGCAGCGCAAGAGGGTCTTAATAAATTGAATGCCTTTAAGGAATCTGTTGAAAATAGTTTTTGTTGTGGGGCATCTGTTGATTTAATGCTTATTGGACTTGATACAGATACAGATTCACTTAGAATTCACTTAAATTCAAAAGATGGGACTATAAGTTTAGATAATACTATTTCAACTTTAGACATCTACAATTCAACTATTGATAAATCTTTAGAGGAGACAAATAAAGAAATTTGCCAATTAATTTCTGGGCAATCATTTGAAAAAGATTTATATGGAATACAAAAATTTATATATAAGTTAATAGTTAATAATATTTCCCAAATCGATTATGTAAAAGAATTTCATAAAGGTTCTTATGAGGATATTGGTCATGCAGAAAGATTTATAGGTGTAGGGATAGGTTTTAAAGAAGTTCATTTAAGAAACCTTACTTATTTTTCTCATTTAGATACGGTAGAAGAAGGAGCACCAGATTTAGATGTAGGGATAAAGATTTTTTCAGGCCTAAATGTTTCGGAAGATTTACCAATTCCTATCGTTATTAGATTTGATTATTCAGGAAGAGTTCCTGGAGCTAGAGAAAGAGCAATTAAAGACTGTGATAGGGTTAATAATGCAATATCAATAAGATATAAAAATTTAGTAGATCAAGGTTTGTTGCATACATGTCTTACTATAAGAGATAGGGACAAAACTGATTCTGCTCAAATTATTAGAATGTCTTTAGACAAAAAAATCAAGGAGGCACATTAATTATGCTTATTTGTAAAGTAATAAAACCACTTGTTTCAACAAATAGGATTCCAGGTTTTGAACATAAACATTTACAAGTAGTTTTAGACGGTTCAAGTAATAAAGTAGCGGTAGATTCTGTTGGATGTAAACCAGGTGACTGGGTCATTTGTGTAGGCAGTTCTGCAGCTAGGTCTGCCGCAGGTAGTAGTTCTTACCCTAGTGATCTCACAATCGTTGGGATTATTGATCATTGGGATCCTGATAATATTTAAAATTAGTAAAATAAATTCTATGGAAATAATGAAAGTTGCAGGTAAATTAGTTTGTACTCAAAGAGTTGAAGGCCTTGGACATATGCATTTAAGGATTCTTCAGAATAATAAAGGAAAGAGATTGGTTGCTGTAGATCCAGTTGGTGCCAGAGAGGGTAATTGGGTGTTTACGACAACTGGAACTGCTGCAAGGTATGCCTGTGCAAATCCAGATACAATAACTGATCTGACAATTGGAGGAATTATTGATTATTGGGATCCAAGTTAAATTATTGAATTTATAAATTAAAACTTACCTAATTTTAATTTGCTTCATTATGTTATAAGTAGTTAATCGCATAAAATTTTATATGTGGAATCGTAAGGAGTCTCCTCTAAGAATTGAAAAAAGATTTGAATTTGATGATTATCAAAAGATAAGTAAATTTATGCGGAGTATCGATGAATTGTGCAAGAAAAAAAGTATTTATCCAAATGTTAGCTTCGGCAAAAATTTTGCAAGTTTAACAGTTTTTATTGATGGTGAAGAAATAAGTGCTTCAGAAAATGATTTTTCAAAAAAAATAGATGAAATTTTTGAACAAATATAAATTACTAGAGATGTTATTCTTTATTTGGATTAGCAATATCTCTTTTTATTAGTGCCATTAAATATGAGGGAGCTTTATACCTTGTTGGTAAACACCTATTAAGAGTTTCTAAATGTCCCCAACATACTGTTCTTTCAATTTGATTATTAGTATGACCTTTTAAAATTAGTAATCTAAGAGCCTTACAAAATAAAGGATAGCCAGCCTCCAATTCATCTATATTTAGATTTGCTGCCGACATAAATCTAATCTTTAAACTTCTAGTAATCTAAACAAATATGGTGCAAATTTGGACTAAATATTAATTTTCTACATACTTTTAAGAATTAATCTACAAATGCTACACAATCAATTTCAATCATCACTCCCTTTGGTAAAGAAGACACTTCTACACATGCTCTAGCAGGAGAATCTTCTCCTTCAAAAAAGTTACTATACACTTTATTCACAATTTGAAAGTTTTTTAAATCAGTGAGAAATATTGTTGTTTTTATAACATCATCAATTTTGGCTCCTCCAGCATTTAGTACTGCTTTTAAATTTTTGAGAACCTGTTTAGTTTCCTCTTCAATATTACCTAAGCAATCTACTTTATTAGTTTCTGGATTTATGGCTATTTGTCCTGAGCAAAAGATAAAGTTTCCTGCTTTGATGGCCTGATTATAAGGGCCAACAGGATCAGGCGCATTTGCTGTCCGAATTAAGCTCTTTGTTGACATTGTGAAAATGATATTTCTTTTAATTTAAGCCCATGAGTCTTTTTTTGCTCTTAAATAGCTAAATTCTTTTAAATTTTTTGCTCTTAAAAAAAGATTAATATCCATCTCTTCTTTTAATGTGGTAGGAATTGTGAGCTCATTTGAAGATATTTTTTTTTCTACCTCAATAAGTTTCTTTTGGATTAACTTATTTTCTGGGCAAAGATTAATTGCCCATAAAAGATTAGATTTTGTATATTCATGTGCACAGTAGATTTTGGTATTAGACGGCAAACAAGATATCTTTTTTATTGATTTATACATTTGTTCGTTTGTTCCTTCAAATATCCTTCCACATCCTCCAGAAAAAAGAGTATCGCCAACAAAAAGGATTGGACTTTCAAAATCTTCTGAATAAAATGATATATGAGCACGTGTATGACCTATTAATTCAATAATTCTAAATTCCTTATTAAGAATTTTTATATAGTCGTTATCCTTAACAGGATAATTTTGAAATGGTATACGTTGTTTATCTTTTTCAGGTCCTATGACTCTTACATTTGGCCATTCTTTTATCAATTCCTCAGTACCACCTATATGATCAAAATGGTGATGAGTTTGAAGAATTGAGTCTAATATAAGATTGTTTTTATTTATAAAATTTTTAACTGGTTCAGATAATGCTGGATCTATTACGACTATTGACTTATCTTCAACCAGTAGCCAAATGATATTATCCGTTAATACAGGTAATCCAAATATCCCTTTTACTTTATTTAATTTCATTATTCCTTTAGAATTATAAAAATTGATAAATTTATATTATCTATGATTACTATAGCTTTAGCAAAAGGAGCTTTACTGAAGGATTCAATATTGACCTTTAAAAACTCAGGATTGGATTTTTCAGAAGCTTTACTTAATGAGAATAGATCTTTAACAATAGAATCAAAATGTAAAACGGCTAAAGCTCTTTTAGTGAGAAATGGCGATGTTCCAGTTTATGTGAGTTATGGTCAGGCTGACATAGGAATAGTTGGATTTGATGTCTTACAAGAAACTGATTTGGAGGTTGCTAAATTACTTGATTTAGGCTTTGGAGGGTGCCATATGGCTTTAGCAGTTAAAAAAGAAAGTACTTATAAAAAAACAACTGATTTGCCTCCTAATTGCAAAGTGGCAAGTAAATTTGTAAGTACTGCTCGTAATTATTTTGATACTTTCAATTTACCAGTTGAGATTGTACATTTAACGGGTTCAGTTGAATTAGGACCTGTTACGGGTATGGCTGAGGCGATAGTTGATTTAGTTGCTACGGGAAAAACTCTTAAAGAAAATGGATTAGTAAAAATTGATGATATTTATTATTCAACAGCTAGATTAATAGCTAACCCGCTATCTCTAAGAGTGGATAATTCATCTCTCCGAGATCTGATTTTATCAATAGAATCGTCAGTATTAATTTAGAGTTATTCAAAATGTTTTTGAGGGATTTAAATCGAATAAAAAAGTTAGGTAAATATTTAACAAATGATAAAAAAACAATTTATCTTATTGTTTTAATTCTGATACCTGTTGCTTTTGCTGGTGCCATTCAGCCACTTTTAGTAGGCCAAGCGATTACCCTTTTAAAAAATGAAAGTTCCGATGTATGGCTTAGTAAAATTTTTATTGGAAAATCTATAAATCTTATTATAGTTAGTCTTTTTATATCAGTACTATTAAGGTTAATTTTACAGGGTTATCAAACTTATAATATCCAGGCTGTAGGACAAAAATTAACAGCAAGAATAAGAAGAGAACTTTTCTCTCATTCGATATCTTTATCTCTTCGCTATCACGACAAAATGCCTGTGGGTAAATTGTTGACAAGATTAACTAATGACGTTGATGCTTTGGCGGAGGTCTTTGGAAGTGGAGCAGTTGGAGTAATCGCTGATTTTGTTAGTCTTATAGTTATATCTTTGACAATGCTCTCAATAGATAAGGGGCTTGCATTATTGCTCCTTATTACTCAAATACCAGTCTCATATTTCATAATTTGGCTTCAAAAAAGATATCGTAAGGCTAATTATCAAGTAAGAGAAGAGTTATCCCAATTAAATTCCGATTTTCAAGAGAATCTGCAAGGACTAGAAGTAGTACAAATGTTTAGAAGAGAATCTTTTAACAGCAAAAAATTTTTTAAAACGGGCCAAATATATAGGAAGGCTGTTGATGGAACAATTTTCTATGATAGTAGTATCTCAGCATTCATTGAATGGATATCGCTTGCGGCGGTTTCTCTTGTCTTAGCAGTAGGTGGATATTTAGTTACTTCTGGGAATATTGGATTGGGAACACTTACAACTTTTATTCTCTATTCACAAAGACTTTTTGAACCACTTAGACAACTTGCTGAGAGATTTACTCAAATTCAAGGAGGATTAACAGCTGTTGAGAGAATTAATGAATTATTAGATGAGAAAGTAGATATAAAAGATGATCTGAATATTCATAAAGGTAGTTACTTTTCAAGTAAGTATCAATTTAAAGGTGAGATTGAATTTAAAGATGTCTCCTTTTATTACAAGCAAAATGATTATGTTTTAAAGAACTTATCTTTTAAAATAAAACCGGGGGAGCATATTGCTTTTGTTGGACCAACAGGATCAGGTAAATCTACCCTTATAAGATTACTTTGCAGACTATATGAACCTCAAAATGGAGAAATCTTAATAGATGGAATCAATATTAAGAATATTCCTATTAGGCAATTAAGGAACATGCTTGGTGTCGTTCTTCAAGATACTTTTATTTTTAGTGGGAATGTTGCAGAGAATTTAAAATTAAATTCTGAAATCAATAATAAGGATTTAAAACTTATTTGTAAGAAATTAGGATTAAATAATTTATTAAACAAACTACCGCAAGGTTTAAATACTTCATTACGCGAAAGAGGCGGTAATTTATCCTCTGGTGAGAGACAATTACTTTCAGTAGCAAGAGTTGCAATTAGAGATCCTAAGATTTTGATAATGGATGAAGCAACTGCTTTTATGGATCCATCAACAGAGGCAAGTTTACAAAGGGATCTTAAACGGATTTTAAAAAATAGAACTGCACTAGTTATCGCTCACAGATTAGCCACTATTGAAAAATCTGATAAGATATTTGTCTTAAAAGGAGGTTTACTTGTTGAAGAAGGAACACATCAACAATTAAGATCAAAAAAAGGTTTATATTTTCAGCTATCTGAGCTTCAAGAAAAAGGTTTTAGTAATTTAGTATGATTTTAAGAAATGTGCGAACTTCAATTAAAAAAGAAAAAATTTTAGATAAAGTTTTCCTTGAAGAATTTTATGGAAAAGATTCTTATGACTTTACTGTAAAAAATAATAAAGCAATTTTTGTTTGTAGTAAATATAGAGAACTTGATTTGGTTGAGTTAGATCAATTATTGCAAACTGTTGGATGGAGTCGAAGGCCAATGAGGAGGGTTAAAAGAGCATTAGAATTTAGTATCCTTGTAATTGGAGTTTGGCTACATGATGATAAATTTCCCAGGCTAATAGGATTTGCTAGATGTACCGGAGATGGAGTAATTGAAGCTACTATTTGGGATGTTGCGATTAATCCTGTTTATCAAGGATTAGGATTAGGAAAAGTCCTTATGAAATATTTATTAAAGGAATTGAAAGTACTAGGAATTAGTAAAGTAACATTATTTGCAGATGCTGAGGTTGTCAAGTTCTATAAGAATCAAGGTTGGAATTTAGAACCAAGGGGCTCAAAGTGTGCATTTTGGTATTCGAACTAATTACTTATTTTGATAATATTTCTTGTAAATTTCATCTATTGGATGTCCTTTTGACCATTTCCTTCTCAATCTAAAATTAATAATTGATTGATGCAAAAAATTATTTCTCTGCCATTTTCTGCTACTAGTCAGAATTGACGAATTAAGTAAATATAAAAATTCTTTTACTTTAAGTCGATTTATAAAATCAATATCTTCCATAATAGGAATTTTTTTATATCCTTTATATTTAAAATAAATATTTCTATGAATTAAGAGCCCTTGATCTCCATATGGAGTTCTTAAAAATAAAAATCTAAGTTTCACCATTAGTTCTAGAAATCTAAAAATAAGATTTTTATTATTTACTTTGAAGTTAAAAAAATATATAGAGTTTCTATATCTGGAAATAATCTGGCTAATCTCTTCCGACCAATTTCTGTTTAATCTAGAATCTGCATGTAAAAAAAGGAGCCAATTTCCTTGTGCTTTTTTAGCGCCTGTATTTAACTGTAACCCCCTATTACTCTCTTTAATATTATGGTATGCAGCTCCATATATATTTGATATATCCTTTGTGGCATCCTCGCTATTTGAGTCTATTATAATTATTTCTGATTGTTCTCTTATCTCCGCGAGATCCGAAAGCAGTAAAGGTAAATTTTTAGCTTCATTAAGAGTAGGAATAATTATGGAAAGATTTAGTTCTCGTTTCAAGATCTTTAATTGTGTCAATATCGACTTTACAACTTAAGAAGTCTATCTTTAAGTTTTGAGATGATAAATTATCAAGAGTTTTTTGTAAAACATCTCTTCCACTCCACTTTATATTAATAAATGGATAAATTATATTTCTTGATGCAATTTCTTTTGATAAGCCAATAAGCCAGTATCCTCCATCTTCAGATGGCCCAAAAACGAGATCATTTTCTTTGATTTTAGCAATAGCTTCTAATAAATCTAAATGACATAAGTCGGGCAGATCAGTTCCTATAAATATATAGTCTCTTTTTTTGTTATCTAAAAAAAGTCTATTGTTTATTAAGATTTGCCTTCTCATCTTTTCCCCAAGAGAACCATTTCCTTGTAAGTTAAATTTACTTATCCCTAATTGCGTACACCATCTCTCGCTAGTTTTAAACCCAATTCCATTAGTTGCTAAAGAAATATTCAAATATCCCTTTTTTTCAAGGTATTTTGATACTGATATAGTATGAGATAACATATGCTTTTGAACATTTAAAGCATGATCTTTTCCAATGTCTTTAGATAATCTAGTTTTACATCGCCCGTAAGCTGGCCATTTAGCCATTATTACCAAAATTGGATTTTCCAAACAAAATCAATACCTCTTATCTAGTATAAAGTTCTTTTCTGATCAAAAATATACAAATTAATGTATTACAAAGTTATTTTTTTGTTAAATAATTCTGAATTTCATATCATCTTGTAATGACTTAATGGCCATTTATCAAAATGCCAGTAGATTAAAAATCTATCAATAGATTTATAGTGCAAACAAAAGATTTCATTTGGGCGGAAGTTCAAAAATCACTACAGAAAAATTTAAGTAAACCCTCTTTTGAAACATGGATAAGGCCTGCAAAATTTAGTTGTTTTGAAAATGGCTTTTTAACATTGATTGCACCCAATTTATTTGCAAGTGATTATTTACGGAAAAATTATTGTGAAACGATTGAGAAGGCAGCTGAAATAATTAGTGGAGAGCCAGTTAAAGTAGTCTTCAAATCAGATAAAAGTATTAACAATGATGAGATAAATTCAAAAAAAACTAAAAATGAGTCATTAAATATTAGTGCAGATCATTCAAGTAAAAATTTAACTAAGACTTTAAATAAAAAAAGTAAGTTCACACCATCTTTAAATTTGCGCTACGTCTTTAATCGGTTTGTTGTTGGACCTAATAGCAGAATGGCACATGCTGCTGCACTCGCTGTTGCAGAGTCGCCAGGTAGGGAGTTTAACCCCCTGTTTATTTGTGGAGGAGTCGGTCTTGGTAAAACTCACCTAATGCAAGCAATAGGAAATTATAGCTTGGAAATTGATAGCGAATCAAAAGTTTTGTATGTCTCTACAGAAACTTTTAGTAGTGATCTGGTTCAATCCATAAGAAAGGATGGAATGCACGCATTCAAAAATAAATATAGATCCGTTGATTTGCTTTTAATTGATGATATTCAATTCTTGGAAGGCAAAGAATACACACAAGAAGAATTTTTTAATACATTTAATGCTTTATACGAAGCGGGTAAACAAATTGTTATCGCTAGTGATAGACCACCCAGCCAAATACCAAAATTACAGGATAGATTAGTCTCTAGATTCTCAATGGGGCTTATAGCAGATATTCAGGTACCTGATATAGAGACAAGAATGGCAATATTGCAAAAAAAAGCAGAAATTGAAAAAATGAATTTACCGAGAGATTTAATTCAATTTATTGCTGGAAGATTTACTTCCAATATCAGAGAACTAGAAGGGGCCTTTACAAGAGCAGTGGCTTTCGCTTCAATAACAGGTTTGCCAATGACAGTTCAGGCAATTGCTCCGATGCTCGATCCAAATAGTGTTGGTGTAGTTGTCACTCCAAAACAAGTAATAAAAAAAGTTTCTGAGTTTTTTGAGGTCTCCGCTGAAGAACTTACAAGTTCAAGTAGAAGAAAACCTGTTAGCCAAGCTAGGCAAATTGGGATGTATCTCATGAGACATGGAACTGATTTAAGTCTGCCTAGAATTGGAGATGAATTCGGTGGCAAAGATCATACAACTGTTATGTACGCAATTGAACAAGTAGAAAAGAAATTATCAAGTGACCCTAATGTTGCTAGTCAAGTTCAGAAGGTTAGAGATTTACTACAAATAGATTCTAGAAAAAATTTATAATTTGATTCAATTTTTAACTGGTGAAATTTATTGGATTTTGATCATACCTATGTTCCTTAGGAATATTATAAATTTCTTTTGAATTGCACAAAGATGCAATTTTCTCAAGTGACTCTCTAAGTAATCGAGCTGAAATTAATGGCATATCCCTTGGTACCGAAATTCTATCCCTTAAAAATCTAAGACCAATAGCACATGAATCATCAACTTTATTTATTTTACCTGTGAAAAGGTATGTTAAGGCAGCTCTGAGTCCTAATTCAAATAGATCACTATCACATGGATTGGATTTTATGATGTTATTTTTATGTTTTATGACTCTTTGTAAGGATATTTTAGAGTATTTGGGTAAGTCATTAAAGGTATTTATTTCAAGATTTCCTAAACCTTGGCCGTTATTAATTAAATCCGAATAATATTTCTGCTTGGAGTTCTCCTCCTTAAAACAACCTCCCATTTGAGGTGGTAGATCATGTGAATGTGTATGAAAGTCACCCTGTGTCCCAGCGTAAGTACTTTGGTTCTCTAAAAGAGTAAGCCATTCATTAATTTTTGGGAATTCTTCTCTAAGACTAAATCCCTTGTAATAACAAAGAGATGCATTCAATCTTTCTATATAAGGGACGAATATAATGTCACCAGTTCCAGGATTGATTAAATTAATATCTTTTTTTACAGGATCTACGAAGCCTGTTTCAGAATTTTGTATAAGATCCTCTAATTTTTTAAGGCTTTGTTTTAACTTTGTTTGTTTAATTGAACTTTCCATGAAAATAATATTCTTTCTACAAAGCCAATTGCACCAATCTCTAAAAATCTCTCTTTCAATTTTTCTAACTGTTTCAAGTTTTTTTGAAAATATGGAAGAACCTAAAACACCATATTCTTTTTCTAGAAAAGATATTATAGTGTCGCTTTCAGTAACTATTTGTCCTCTAAGTTCGATTGCAGGTAATTTACCAGAGTTAACTCTATCTAGATACCAATTTTCTTTTTTGCCGTAGCAAAACATATTAATCTTTTTGATCCTATAAGGAATTTGCTTTAGTTCAAGCCAAAGCCATATTTTTTGACAGTAAGGGCACCAAGCATGTCTATCTCGGTAAAGAATTAACTCAGCGTCATTTTCATGATGATTAAATAATCTAAGGTTAGAATAAGAATTTGTATGACCATTTACCCGATCAAATTCATCGGTACTAAATTTACTTAACTCCTCCCAACTTAAAATATTGTTCATATGGATAAATATTTAATTATTATCTAAAATATGATAGTTATAAAAAAAAAGAATTGGATAATAATTTTGATTTAATAGTTATTGGTGCAGGTTCTGGAGGTCTTGCAGCTGCCAAACGCGCTGCAAGTTATGGTGCTAAAGTTGCTATTATTGAAGGTAGCAAAATAGGTGGAACTTGTGTAATTAGAGGTTGTGTGCCTAAAAAATTAATGGTATACGCTGCGAATTCAAATAATAATATTAAAAATTCGTTAGGATATGGAATCTCTTTTGAAAATCTTACTTTTAATTCGGAAATACTTTTAAAAAATGTGAAAGATGAGGTCTCTAGGTTGAGTGAAATGCATTCTAATTCTCTTTCAAAATTCAAAGTTAAGATTTTTAATGGTTGGGGTAGTTTTATTGATAAGAATCATGTCGAAATTAGTTGTCCAAAGACAGGAAGAATTATTAATAAAATTAGGGGAGAGAGAATATTAATATCGGTTGGGGGAAAATCAAAACAATTAAATATATCAGGTACTGAATTTTTATGGTCTAGTAATGAATTATTCGAATTAAATAAGTTTCCCGAGTCTATATTGATTGTTGGAGGAGGGTATATAGCTTGCGAATTCGCTTGCATATTTAGGAATTTAGGAATTGATGTAACACAAGTTATCAGAAGTAATAAACTCTTGAATGGATTTGATAAAGATCTATCTGCCTCACTTAAAGATACTATTACTTCTTCGGGAATAGATTTATTATTTAATGAAGAGTTAGCCTCAGTTAGTAAAAAAAGAGAAGCCTTAGAAATAAAATTTAAATCTGGAATAAAGAGAATATTTAATAGTGTACTCGTTGCGGCAGGGCGAACTCCTAATTTAGATATTTTAAAACTTGATCCTATTGGTTTTGAGATGGATGGAGAATACTTGAAAGTTAATGAATATAATCAAACTAACATAAAAAATATATTTGCTATTGGAGATATTATTGATAGACCAAATTTAACTCCGGTAGCAATAGAACAGGGCAGAGTCTTCGCTGATAATTATTATGGTGGGTTAAGTAGGTTTGTTAATTATAAATTTGTACCTAAAGCTGTATTTACTATTCCGGAATTGGCATCTGTAGGGCTGACTGAAGAAGAGGCCATTGAAAAATATTCAGAAGAAAATATAAAAATATTTAAATGTAAATTTGTGCCAATGTCTAATACTTTTAAAAAAAATAAAAATAAAAGCATGCTTAAATTAATTGTAAATAAAACTGATGATAAGATTTTAGGCTGCCATATGTTTGGTGAAGCTTCATCTGAAATTGTTCAGATGGCTTCAATAGCTTTAAATGCTGGAGTAACAAAAAAAGAATTTGATATCACAATGGCTTTGCACCCTACAGTTTCAGAAGAATTTGTCACCATGTATTAAATTAATTGAATTTTAGAGGAAATAATTTATTTCTCATAAAGAGAATTATTGCAAAAAAGGTTGAATAAACTAAGATTGATATTCTGTATTCATTGAGAAAGTAAAAGTTAGTTGAGATAAATATTTTATCCAAAATATAAAATACGTATATATTTAAAAGAATAAATCCTTCAATTCTTGTTATTTTCCCTTTGGTCCAGAATATTGGAAGACAAGCAAAAGTAGTAAGTACCATGATAGGCAAGTCAGTATTAATAAGCTCTTGACTTATCGATAATCCTTCTAATCCAGAAAAAATACTGCAACTTCCTAGAATTAATAGCTGATTTAGTAGATTGCTACCGATAACATTACCTATAGCTAAATCAGTTTTGCCCTTTAATGCAGCGATAATAGAAGTCACCAATTCAGGCAAGGATGTCCCTGTCGCTACAATTGTTAAACCAATAATTGTTTCATTTACTCCCATCAATGAAGCAAGTGATTTAGAGCCATTGACTAAGATGTTGGCTCCAAAACTAAGCAATAATATTCCTGAAAATAATTTTATAAGCATATTTAATTTCCCTTCATATTTACTTTTGTCATCAATCTCAGGCTCAGCGATTTTAAAATCCTCGTCCTTTTCATTGATTGTGATGATTTCCCAGAAGGTATTCATTAAAAGGCAAAATAAAAGAAAAATACCAGCTTGCCATGTTATTAGTCCAGTAGATGACATCGCCCAAACAGAGCAAGATATAGCCATTAATATAGGCACATCTCTTCTTACTATCCTGCTTTTAACTTTTAGAGGTTTAATAATAGAACTAATACCAAGTACAACAAGAATATTAAAAATATTGCTTCCTATTACATTGCTTGCTGCAAGTGAATCACTATTTTTAAAAACAGAATTTAAACTTACTAATAATTCTGGAGAGCTTGTACCAAGTGAGACAACTGTTAATCCAATTACAATTTGAGGAATGCCAAGTATGAGTGATAAGACGATCGCGCCTTGAACAAAAAATTCTCCACCGATAAAAAGTAGAATAATACCGAAAATAATTTCGGTAATAGAAAATATAATTTCGCTCATACTTTAAACTGTTTCTAAATCAGTATATCTTTAATAATCATTCAAATACTATCTCTAATCATCTATAAATTATTGTTAAATAATATTTATTGTTAATATTGGCTAAATAGAGAAAATCTTGGAAATACTAAAAATTAGAAAACCTGATGACTGGCACGTTCATTTAAGAGAAGGAATAATCCTTAAAAATATCATTGAATTTACTTCGCACTGCTTTGGTAGAGCAATAATAATGCCTAATACAAAAGATCCGATAACAACAATAGAAAAAGCCGTCTCCTACAAAGAATATATTTTGGAGTCATTACCCACTAATACAAATTTCGTTCCATTAATGACAATCTACCTTACAGATTCAACTTCAAAAAAGGAAATAGTTGATGGTTATAAAAATAATATTTTTTTTGCTGCTAAATTGTATCCTGCTAACGCCACTACGAACTCAAGTTATGGTGTAAGAGAAATTAAAAAAATATATTATTTATTTGAATTAATGCAAGATATTGGAATGCCTTTACTAATTCATGGAGAGGTTAATGATAATAATGTTGACATATTTGATAGAGAAGAAGTTTTTATTGATAGAGAGTTAGCCCCTTTAATTAATAATTTCCCGAAATTAAAAATTGTTTTAGAACACATCACTACTAGTTATGCAGTTGATTTTGTTAAGGATCATAATATTGGAGCAACTATAACTCCTCATCATTTGCACATAAACAGGAATGCAATGTTTTTTGAAGGATTAAATAGTGACTTTTACTGTTTGCCAGTTGCAAAAAGAGAAGTAAATAGACTTGCTTTAATAAAAGCCGCTACAAGCGGGCATAAATCTTTCTTCTTAGGCTCTGATTCCGCTCCTCATTTAAGGCAATGGAAAGCATTTTGTGGTTGTGCAGGAATTTTTAATGCACCTGTTGCCTTAGAGAGTTATTTACAAATTTTTGAAGAAGAGAATGCTATAGAAAATTTTGAAAAATTTTCATCTTTAAATGGACCTGAGTTTCATAATTTAGAACCAAATAAAGAAGAATTAGTCTTTGAACGGAAACAAAATGCTATTGAGGAATTTGTAGAAATATTTGATCAAGAAAAACTTATTGGTAAAATTAAGAATTTTCATTCTGGTCAAACTTTAAATTGGAAGTTAAAACCTTCTAGTTAAAAAAATAAAGAAATATTTTTAATTTGTTTAATAATAAAAATTAAAATAAATCACTTGAAATCTTAATACGAAATCAATTGATTCAAGAAAAATGTAAATATTCAAATTTTTGATGGTTAATTTAGTTACTTTTCGCTACGCTTAGAGAGCGCAAATTCCTGTTGGGAGTGTGGCGGAATTGGTAGACGCGCCGGACTTAAAATCCGTCGAGCGATTTAGCTCGTGAGGGTTCAAGTCCCTCCACTCCCATTTAATTTTTTTTAAATTTACGTTATTATATCTAATAATAATACTGACTAACAGCTTAATTATATGGAAATAAGTGCGATACTAAATAACCCTATTATTGTACTCATTGAGTATGCGATTATCCTTACTTTGTATTTAGTTATTATTCCTTTGTCTTTATTTTATTGGATGAATAATAGATGGAATGTTATGGGGAAATTTGAAAGATTAGGGATTTATGGTTTAGTTTTTCTATTTTTCCCAGGACTTATTTTATTTTCACCATTTTTAAACCTTAGATTAAATGGGGAAGAGAAAGGTTAATAGTTTTGAAAAAAGTAAAGGTTCTTCAAATTGGAATAATTATTTCTTTTTTAGGCTTTCTGGGATATAAAATTGTTCCTTCGTCTAGTCTTTTTGAAATAAGTGTAGGCTCAATTTCAAATATAATATTGTTTTCATTGATTTTTTTATGGGTTACCACTTATCTCTTAAGAGTAGTTAATGGCAAAATGACTTTTATGGAACAAAGAAAAAGATATAGAAAAAAATATGATGAATTAATGGAGGAAAAATTAAAGAAGAAATTTAACTCTATGACTGTTGAGGAGCAAAATATTCTTTTAAAAGATATAGAGGAAAATTAAATTTTTTCTTATATCTTTAAATCATTATTAGAAATATGGCACAATAAAAAAGTTAAAATTATAAAATATTTCATTTGTCTATTATTAGAAAGAAATTTAAGGATTTAAGAAATCAATCAAGAATAGCTTTAATGCCTTTTTTGATGGCTGGTGACCCTACCTTAGAAATCACCTCTGAAATTCTGTTAACTCTGCAAGATAAAGGAGCCGATATTATTGAATTAGGAATACCATATAGTGACCCTCTTGCAGATGGCCCCATAATTCAATTGTCTGCTTCCAGAGCTTTGAAATCAGGGACAACTATCAAAGGGGTATTAAAATTATTAGATTCTTTAAAAGAAAAATTAAAAGCACCTGTTGTGCTTTTTACTTACTGTAATCCAATTTTGAATTTTGGATTTGAGAGTTTTTGTGAGATGGCATCTGATTCAGGGGTGGCTGGCTTAATTATTCCAGACTTGCCATTGGAGGAGGCCTCAAAATTTTCAAAAATATCATCCTCCTACAACTTAGATCTAATTTTATTAGTTGCACCTACGACGCCTCCTAAAAGAATGGAAATTATTTCAAGTGAGACTAGAGGCTTCACATATTTAGTTAGTGTTACAGGAGTAACTGGAGAAAGAAATGAATTAGAAAATAGAGTTGAAAATTTGATAAGAAAATTAAAAAATATTAGTGATAATCCTGTAGCAATTGGTTTTGGTATCTCATCTCAAGAGCATGTAAGAAAAGTTCGTAATTGGGGTGCAGATGGAGTAATTATTGGCAGTGCTTTTGTTAAAAGAATTTACGAAAGTCAACCTGGTCAAATAGTAAAAGAGGTTGGTAAATTTTGTGAGGATATGCGTTTGGCGGCCGATGATGTTGATAAATAGATAATATTTAAATATTAAATAAATTTTTCAGCAAATTAATTTATTAATATTCTAATAAACCTCTTGTTTTTAGAAATTTTTTAAATTGATTTAAGTTAATTCTTTAAATAATTATTCTCCTGCAGGTAACAATCGTATTTGTTTTCTACCAAGTTTAATTTCAAATTCATCTCCAGCTTTCAAATCAAGAAGTGCTGTGTAAGCTTTTCCTATTAAAAGATTTCCATTCCCTTGAACAGTAGCAACGTAACTTAATTTTCTTCCTCCCTTACCAACACCTGCGACTCCAGCATCACCAAGATTTACTCCTTTAGCTTCTAAAAGTGCTTCATAAAATGCAGTAAAGTTAAGACGTTCGCCTCCATTTTTCTTTGTGGAGACATAACCACAAGCACGTACAAGATCTGACTTGCTAACATCACCAAGTTCCTTAACTTTGGCAAGAAGATCACTACCAGTGAGCATAATAAGTAATAAAAAGATCTACCTAATTAACATAGCAATATGTGCGTAATTTATGCAATTATTAATTATAAATTAAATCAATTATTTATCTTTATTATGGAAAAATTTATTGTTTTTGGAAGATATTGTAAAGATGCAATTGATAAACGTGAACCTTACAGAGAGGAACACTTATTTCGATTATCTAATTTAAAAGAACAAAATATATTAATAACTTTAGGTCCAACTAAATGTTCAAAATATCTTTTTGGAATTTTTAATGGGAATAATGAAAATGAAGTTAGAAATATCTTAGAGAAAGATATTTACTGGGAAAAAGGTATATGGATTTCTCTTGAGATTTATCCATGGATACAGGCTTTTTAATATTATTTTATTTATTAATAAAATAATATTTATTAAATTAAAAGATAATTTATTTTTTAAAGGTTGAGTAATAAAAATTATTTTTTACTATTAATTCTTAAAAATATATTTTATTTTTTATAAAATAAAATGATATTTAAATTTCAATTTATTAAGTAATTATTTTTATAGTTAATAAATAATAATATAAATTTATTCATTGAAGTCTTTTTCCATTTTGTCCATTAATAAATCAATATCAACTTTATAATCTATATCTAATTGACTATATGATTTGGATGATTTTTCAGAATAAATTTTTTGGTTATTTAATTCATTTTCTTCGCTTATATTTTTTATTTGTGCACTTTTACTGACCCACTTCTGTTCGATCTCAATTAGTTTTTTTGCGACATTAAAAAAACCACCTTTTTTATGCAGCTCTTTAATCTTTTTGATTATCTCAGATGTTCGACTTGAATTTATATTTAAATTTGTTGCCAAGTCTTTTTGAGAATATCCATGAACTTTTAACCAATCTTTAACAAAGTGAGTAAGCTCTTTCTCTTCATCTGAATTTAATTTAACCATCATTAAAAAGGAAACAATCTATCCAGTTTTTTTTGAACTCTTGTTCTTATTGCTGGTGTCATATATTGACTCCATATAGTTAGTACTGCAGTTAAAGCAACAAAATCATCACTAAAGCCAATTACTGGCATAAAATCAGGGAATAAATCAAAGGGCATTATTAAATATGCTAGTGCGGCCATCAACGAAACTCTTGCTTGAGGAGGGGTTGAGGGATCAAATGCCATCTCTAACACTTCTAAGGCTGGTTTCGCGATTGTTTTTCCAGCCTTTATAAGTATGCTAATGATTAAATTAGGCTCAATAGTTGTACTTTCTAGTACTTCTGTCTCGTATATTTTATTATTCTCGTTGTAATAATTATTTTTCATGCAGTTTGCTTAAAAAAACTACTAGCTAATGCTATCAACTAAACCATTTTGAATACCAGCTTTTCTAAGTTTTCTTAATGCTCGTTGTACAACCTGTCTACAATATTCTCTGCTACAACTCATATGCCTTGCTACTTCAGCCAAAGTTCTCCACTCGTTAGATCCATCTAATCCAAACCTTAGACTTACTATTTTTCTCTCTTTTTCAGTTAAATTTGCTTTGTCTAATAATTTCCAAGCTGAGGCGGTTCTCTCAGCTAATTCTGCCAACTCCATAGGAGGGGTTTGCTCACTTGGAAGTATATCCACCAATTCAGAAGGATCTGACTTTGATTTGACTGTACCTTGCAAGCTTACAGTGATACTTCTCAACTCACATGATAATAATTCGTCAACTTCTTCTTTTGAAATTTTCATTTCATCTGCTAATTCAGAGCTCTTTGGAGTTATGCCTTTAATCTGCATCAATTTTGATTTAGCAGATCTTAACTTAGTTAATTTTTCGTTTATATTTACCGGAATTCGAATAGTTCTACTTTGGGTTGATAGTGCTCTATTTAAACCTTGTCTAATCCACCAATATGCATATGTTGAAAACCTATGGCCTCTAGATGGATCATATTTCTCCACTGCTCTTGTAAGGCCAAGAGTTCCTTCTTGTATTAGATCTAATAATTCAAGACCTTTCCCTTGATAACGCTTCGCTAGATTTACAACTAATCTAAGGTTTGCTGTAATCATTGCATTTTTGGCTTTTTCTCCACTTCTGATGGTTTTTTTCTCAATATCAGAATATTCGCAAGCAGGACCTTTTCCCCCAGCTTCTTGACATCTATTTATAAGCACAACCATTTCTTGTACTTTTCTACCCATAGTGAGTTCTTTCTCAGGGGTTAATAATTGATGACGTCCAATTTCACCAAGGAAATCACTTAATGAACTCACTATTTTCTCCTGAAGTGAATACTTTTAACTTAAGGTCTAATTACTAATAAGCTATACATGTAATAAATTATTAATAATTAATTAATAATTATTTAATAAATAAAGATATTCCAATTATCAGGTTTCATGTTTAATCTTTTCTTCTTGACTCAAGAACAGATAGAACTTCTCTCCATTTAACTCCTTTGTACAACAATGCTACTTGTAGATGATAAATAATATCAGCCGCCTCACTCGATATTGAGTTTTTATCATTATCCTTACAAGCCATTATAAATTCCGCTGTTTCTTCACCAATTTTTTTAAGTATTGTGTTACTTCCTTTAGATAATAAATAATTAGTGTAGCTACCATCTTTAGGAGAAATTGATCTCTCGCTAAGAGTGTCGAATAATTCTGTGCATTTATTAGATGGAGGAATGCAATCCTTCTCAACAGAATTGTCTAAATTTTTATTGATTTTATTAAAAAAGCAACTTTTTTCTCCGGTATGGCATGCTCCTGAACCATTTTGCTCAATTGATAAAATTATAGAATCATTATCGCAGTCATACCTAATCTCTTTAAGAACTTGTGTATTACCACTAGTAGCGCCTTTTCTCCAAAGCTCTGATCTCGATCTACTCCAGTAATGAACTTCATTTGTTTCTATTGTTTTTATTAAAGATACTTTATTCATCCAAGCCATCATTAGAACTGTTCCATCTAGCCAGTCTTGTGCAATCGCGGGAATTAAGCCCTTCTTATCATATGTAAGTTCATCAACTGAAAATTTCTTTGCAAAAGGCATTATATTTAAAGTGTTAAAGGTTGATTACTTTGTTTTACTAAATTTCTCTTAATTATTTATTAATGTCTATAAATTCTTCACAATTTTCTTGTAGTAAAAGTTATGATGATTTCCCTTGCTCCCATAGACAATGGCGCCATAATGGACACTGTAGATTTGTTCATGGTTATTCTAGATCATTTACTTTTTGGTTCACGGCAAAAGAATTAGATCTTAATGGTTTTATTGTTGACTTCTCTGGTTTGAAAATGCTTGAAAAAAAATTGAAGTATCAATTTGATCATACATTCTTAATAAATAAAGATGATCCATTACTGGAATCTTGGCAAAAACTTCATGATCTCGAAGCTTTAGATTTACGCATTATGGATAATGTAGGAATGGAATCTACCTCCCAACTAATCTGGGGCTGGGCAAATGAGTTTCTTAAATTAAAGGATAATGGAAGAACTTGTTGTTGGAAGGCAGAGTCCAAGGAAAATAATCAGAACAAAGCTTCTTTTGAAGAATTTCCTGACTGGTTTAAAGCTTGAATTTTTTAGATCTATGAAATTATCAATTTAATCTATACAAATTTTATTATCCTTTGAATATACTTCTACAATGTGCTTCTCAAGATATCTATTTTTTAATATATTATTTGCAATTTTTGTCTCAATCTCTTTCTTTATTGCTCTTTTGAGAGGTCTTGCTCCATAAATATGATCAAAACTTTTTTCAATTAATAAACTAATTGCATCATTATTAACTTTTAATTCTAAATTATTTTTTGATAATCTTTCTCCAAGATTTTTAAATTCAATTTGAGCAATTCTCTCTAATTCTTTTTTTGTTAAATTATTAAAAATCACAATTTCATCTAATCTATTCAGAAATTCAGGTTTAAAGAATTGCTTTAACTCCAAGTCGATAATATTTTTGATTTCATTTTGATTTTCATTCCTGATTGACAAATCATTAATTGAATTACCTCCTAGATTGCTAGTTAAGACTATTATCGAATTTTTAAAACTAACTGTTCGACCTTGACCATCAGTAATTATTCCATCATCTAAAACTTGAAGAAGGATATCTAATATATCTTTATGAGCTTTTTCAATCTCATCAAGCAGTATTAACGAGTAAGGATTTTTTCTAACTGCTTCAGTTAGCTGACCTCCTGATTCAAAACCTAAATATCCTGGAGGTGCTCCTATGATTTTGCTTACAGAATGTTTCTCCATATACTCTGACATATCTAATCTAATAATTGAATTATGAGAATTAAATATTGTATTAGCTATTACTTTACTTAATTCTGTTTTACCAACGCCTGTAGGACCTAAAAATAAAAAGCTTGCAATTGGTTTGTTAGGATCATTCAATCCAGTTCTTGATCTTTTGATCGCATCTGAGACAGCATAAACTGCCTTTTCTTGTCCAATTATTTTCTCTTCAAGAATTATTTCAAGTCTTAATAGTTTTTCTTTCTCAGATTGATTTAAGTCATTTACAGGAATTGATGTCCATTTAGAAACAACTTCTGCAATATCACTATATGTGACTTCTTGTCTAAGGAGGTTTTTATTTGAATTGTCATGGGAACTTTTTAGTTCGGAACTTTTTATTTTTAATTTGGTTTGAAGCTCTGTTAAGGTTCCAAATTCAAGTTCAGCGGCTTTATTAAGATCAAAGTTCCTTTTTGCTTTCTCTATATTTAATTGAGTAATCTCAATTTCCTCTTTTATATTAGATATCTCATCTATACTTTCTTTTTCTATCCTCCATTGATTATTTAATTCATTTTGTTTTTCTTTAAGTAATCTTAACTCATTATTAATTTTGCTTAATCTTTCTATTGAAGATAAATCTGTCTCTCTATTTAAAGATAAATTTTCCATTTCTAGCTTCAGTACTTTTCTATCTATTTCATCAATTTCTTCTGGTTTTGAAGTAATTACTATATTTAATCTTGAAGCTGCTTCATCTATTAAATCTATAGCCTTATCAGGAAGGAATCTATCGTTTATATATCTTTCACTTAAGTTTGCTGCCGCAACCAGAGCGTTATCTGAAATCCTTACTCCATGATGAACTTCATATTTCTCTCTTAAACCTCTTAGGATTGAGACAGTATCATCTATTGATGGCGCATTGATTTGAATCTTTTGAAAACGCCTTTCAAGTGCAGGATCTTTTTCAATATTTTGCTTGTGTTCAATAATGGTAGTGGCGCCAATACATCTTAATTCTCCTCTCGCAAGCATGGGTTTCAGTAGATTACTAGCATCCATTGAACCCGCACTTGCTCCCGCACCCACTACGGTATGTATTTCATCTATGAAGAGAATAATCTTACCTTCTGACTCTTTAACAGTCTTCAAAACATCTTTAATTCGTTCTTCAAATTCGCCTCTATATTTTGCTCCCGCGATTAAAGAACCCATATCTAAGGAAATTAACTGTCTATTATGAAGAGATGTTGGAACATCTCCATTAACGATTCTTTGGGCTAATCCTTCAACTATTGCAGTTTTACCAACTCCAGGTTCACCAATTAAAACGGGATTATTTTTTGTTCTTCTGCTTAAAATTTGAATTGTTCTTCTAATTTCTTCATCTCTACCTATAACAGGATCCAAGAGACCATCTCTTGCAGATTTGGTAAGATCGATACCAAATTTTTCTAATGATTTATAAGGTGTCTCTGTTTCGTTAGTTTCTAAATTTGCTTTTTTCATAACTTGAATAAATTCTAAAAATTCAGAGATGTTTTTATTATTAAGAATAAAAGGACCGCAAGTTTTATCATAGGACAATCCTAATATTAAATGTTCTGAAGATATCACTACTTCTTTATTCTTTTGCCTTACCTGATTCGCTTTATTTAGAACAATTTCTAGAGAATTACCTAAAAATAAATTTTTTTGTTTGCTTTTCATTCTCCCTTTGAGATTAATTAATTCATTTATAGTTTTTTTTGTTTCTTCTATATTTACTTTATTCCTTTTTAATATATTTTTAGTAAATCCCTCTTTTTGAAGCATGAAAAGGAATAGATGTTCTGAATCAATATTCTGATGACACTTTGCATAAGCTAGTTCTCTAGATGATAGAAAATAATCCCAAGCTTCAACGGAAAAATTACTAGCAATTATTTTCATACAATTAAATATTTAAATTTTTGAAAAAAAAAACTACCTGCTTTTGCAGGTAGCTTTGAGAAAAAAATTTTTTTTACATTATTCAACAATCACTTTACCAACCATCCCCGCGCCTCTGTGAGGCTCACAGTAATAATCATAGGTACCAGCTGTTGAAAAAGTTTCTTCCCAAGATTCTCCTGGAGCGAAAGCAAGGTCTGGATGACTTAAGTCTTCATGACCTTCAAATACTGCATTATGGGGGGCTAATTTATTGTTGATGAACTTAACTGTATCACCTGCACTTATAGTGACTGTGCTTGGCTCAAAAGCTAACATGCCAGCATCTGTTCCTAGTTTAACTTCGACAGTTGCAGCAGAAGCTGATGCAGTTCCAATACCTAGAGAAAGAACTATTGCAAAAATTCCTGCAAAAAATGATCGTAACATAATTAAAAAATACCTTACTATTATTTTACAAGGTATATGTATCTAAAACGCGAGAATTTTAATTCTTATTACATCTTGGTAACTTTGATAACTTAAGTATCTGATTTAAAGTTTTGCCATGACTTTTTAAACCAAAGGATTCAGGATTTGTAATGGGTTTATGATTAAAATCATATTTTTTTATACTAAAACTATCCCAAGAGGTAGTCTGTATTGGAAGAACTTTTAATAATATTTTTAGAATTCCTTTCGTTAAAGGGATAGAAAAATATCGTTTTTTGTTGTTGTTTTTTAATAAGGTGATCAATGCTTGATCAATAGAAATTTCTTTTTGACCTAAAACATACTTTGAAAAAACAGAATCAAACTTTTTATTTTTTTTTATAAGAAAGCCACATACTTGTGCGATATCTTTTGCATGTATAAAGTGAAATTTTGAGTTTATCTTAAAGAATCGTGCTAACCAAAGCCATTTATTAGCCTCTTTTAAACCCTCTGTAAGATAACTTACAGGGAATTTGTCATCTTTACTAAAAGTTCCTCCGAAAACTAATGTGGGAAAAATTACTGATGTCTTTTTTGCATAAATACTTTCTCTAAGTCTTTCATAACATTCATATTTTGTTTGTATATATTCTGTGCCATAAATTAAAGCTTCTCTCATTAGTTCTGTGTTCTTATCCAAAATACTGGCTGTAGAGAAATAAATAATCCTTTCTATAATTTTTTCATCAAGCATATTTAAAAGCTCTTCAAAAGCTTTTATATTTACTTCATAAGCCCTTTTTGGATCACCCCAAGCTGTTGCTGTATGAATAAGAAAATTTATCTTACTAATCTCTTCTTTGAATTTTAAGCTATCTCGAATATCACAAGTTAATAGATTTACTCGTTTATTTTCTTTTATAAAACTTTGCAACTTATCTGGATTCCTCACCATAAGTAATAATTTAAATTTTGTATTTTTTATAAACCAATCAATTAAGTATTGTCCTACGCAACCATTCGAACCAGTAATTAATATAGTTTTGTTTGTCAATTTATTTTTTTAGGTAAGTTAAACTTTTCGCATGCTCAAAGAAAAATTGAGCATTCTCTTCGGGGGTACCCGGTAAGATTCCATGTCCAAGATTTAGTATATATTTTCTGCCCTTACTCTTTCTGAAAGTCTCATTGATTCTTGTTCTTATTTTTTCTTTATCTCCAAATAATATTCCTGGATCTACATTCCCTTGAATACCAATTTCGTTTGGGATTCTTTTAAGAGCATCTTCTAAATCAACAGTCCAATCCACTGAAATTATGTCAACCCCAGTTTTAGCCATTCTTTCTAAAACTCCTGCACTACCTGAAATATATAAGATTACAGGAGTATCTGGAAATTCTTCTTTTACTAAATCTACAACTTTCTTTTGATATGGTCCAGCAAAAACATCATAATCTTCAGGACTTAATTGACCAGCCCATGAATCAAATATTTGTACAACTTGAGCTCCTGATTTTATTTGGTATTTTAAATACTCACCTATGGATGTCGCAAAGTGGTCTAATAGTTGGTGTAGTAAATCAGGTTCTCTAAATGCCATCGCTTTAATTATTGAATAATTCTTACTACTTTTCCCTTCCACCACATATGCAGCAAGAGTCCAAGGAGCACCTACAAATCCTAAGAGCGTAGCCTCATCTTTTATATCTTTTCTTAGATTTGAAAGAACTTCACCAACAAAAGATAAACTTTCATCAGGAATAAGCTTTTTCAAGTTTTTAATTTGATTATGTTCTCTAATTGGATCTTCAATTATTGGGCCTTTACTTTCAATGATTTCGAAATTTATGCCCATGCCTGGTAATGGGGTAAGAATATCTGAAAAAAGTATTACACCATCAGGTTTAAATGCTAGGAATGGTTGCATTGATATCTCGTATGAGAGAGCAGGATTCTCTGATCTTTCCCTGAAACTAGGATATTTATCTCTTAGATCTCTATATATTTTCATATATCTGCCTGCTTGTCTCATCATCCAAACAGGAGGTCTATCAACTTTTTTTCCTAATGCGGCACTAAGAAGTAATGGTAAATTTTCACTCATTTTTAATTTTAAAAATGATTTTAATTAAAAAAATCTTTAACTTAAAAATACTACAACGAAATCATCATTAAATTGAGTCCTAATTCAATTAAATGAAATACTATTATGTAAATCTTTTAAATTATTTAGGATCTGAGCAATATTTAAAAATACTCACGCTAAGTGGAGGTAATGATAGATCGAGTGCATTTTCATAATTATGAATATTAAATTTCATAGAATTTTTACCTCCTAAATTTCCTTTATTACTACCACCATATTTTTCTGCATCAGAATTGAATATCTCTTCATAAAAACCTTCAAGTGGAACACCTACTTTATATGAATCATGCAGTGTAGGCGTAAAATTAGCTACAACTATTACCCATTCATTTCCCTTATTCTCTCTTCTCATAAAACTTATAACTGAGTTAGATCTATCATTACAATCAATCCATTGAAATCCATATGGATCAAAATCATCTTTCCAAAGAGCAGGTTGTTTTTTATAAAGTTTATTTAAATCATCAATTAAATTCCTTATTCCAAGGTGCGGATTAAATTCAAGAAGTTCCCATTGAAGATCGTCCCAGACATTCCATTCCTGTCTTTGTCCAAATTCCATCCCCATGAAAATAGTTTTTTTGCCAGGATGTGTCCACATATAAGTGAGAAGAGCTCGAGTATTGGCATATTTCTTCCAATCATCACCAGGCATTTTGTGTAATAAATGACTTTTACCATGAACTACTTCATCATGACTTAATGCGAGCATGAAATTTTCTGTGTAGTTGTAGGTTATTGAGAAAGTAACGCTATCTTGATGAAATTGTCTAAACCATGGATCAATTTCAAAGTAATCGAGCATATCATGCATCCATCCCATATTCCATTTCAAATTAAAGCCTAGTCCTCCCATATCAGTAGGTTTTGTAACCATTGGCCATGTTGTCGATTCTTCAGCAATTGATAATGCCCCAGGGAAATGTTGAAAAAGAACATGATTTGCTTGTTGCAAGAATTGAACTGCTTCAAGGTTCTCGTTCCCTCCATTGGAATTGGGTATCCATTCTCCATCAGGCCTTAAATAATCTCTATATAACATTGAAGCAACAGCATCAACTCTTATACCATCGATATGAAATTCTTCGAACCAATATACAAGATTTGCGACTAGGAAATTTCTAACTTCATTCCTACTGTAATTAAAAATTAGAGTACCCCACTCTTTATGTTCTCCAATTTTTGGATCAGCATGTTCATAAAGATGACAACCATCGAAAAAAGCTAATCCATGCTTATCTTTTGGGAAATGGCCTGGGACCCAATCAAGAATAATCCCAATACCTTCTTGGTGGCATTTGTTTACAAACTCTTTGAATTCATTAGGTGTCCCGTATCTACTAGTCGGAGCATACCAACCTGTAACTTGATATCCCCATGACCCATCAAATGGATGCTCTGAAATAGGCATCAATTCAATATGAGTAAAACCCCTTTCTTTGACGTATGGAATCAGTTTCTCTGTCAGCTCTGGATAAGTCAACAATCTTGTATTTGGTTTTAAATCTGCAGCTGGAACAGGGTCTCTTCTTTTACCATCTTTATCAATAAAGGGATTATCCGCTGATTCATGGAGCCAACTTCCTAGATGCATTTCATAAACGGAAATAGGTTTATTGATTTGGGAATTTGAATCTCTATCCTTAATCCAATTATTATCACTCCATTCAAAGTTATTTAATCTAGTAACTATTGAGCCATTTTGAGGTCTAACCTCATGTAAGAAGCCATATGGATCAGCTTTTTCATAAATATGCCCTTGCTGTGTTCTTATTTCAAATTTATATATCTCACCTTCCTCAATATTTGGTATGAATATTTCCCAGATGCCACCAAGACGTTTTTGCATTGGATGATGTCTACCATCCCATGAATTAAAATCTCCAATAATGGATATACTTTTTGCATTTGGAGCCCAAATACAAAAATTCACGCCCTCATTATTCTCGCACGAGGTTAAATGAGCACCCATTTTTTTCCAAATATGATGGTGATTACCCTCTGCGAAAAGGTGTCTATCAACCTCACCCATCCATTCATCTTTAAATGCCCAAGGATCTAATTGTGTATGATTTATCCCAGCTCGAAAAACATTTATTAAGTAGTCTGCTTTAGGATCTTCAGGTAAAGTAGCTTCAAATAACCATTTATGATTTGGATTGGATGTTATATATCTCTTATTCTTAAAAGTTAAACTGACTTCTTCTGCCTCAGGCATCCATATTCTAACAATCCATTGGTTCTCAAAAAAATGAGGACCTAAAATTTTAAGAGGATTATCATTGCAACAATTTTCAAGGTTGAAAGCTTCTGATTTAATCCAGTCTTTTTGTAATGTTCCTTTCATGACTGGTAGTAATAAGGCTTTAGCTTATCAAATTATCAGGCAGTAATATGAGATTTATTTAAAAAAAAGGTTTGATTTTCATAATTGTTTTATTTAGATTGAAATTTAAGGTAATTATTTCGTGTAATGGCGTTGGATAGCCACACCCTTTTTCGATAGATCCAGAATTTACTCCGATTGCAGGCCATGCAGCTGATGAAATTGACAAACGAAGTTTATCCCCTTTTAGTATAGTTAAATTAGAAGGCTGTAATTCTATAATTTTTTGTTGCTCTTGATCAGTCTTTCCCTCTTTAACTCTTAAGAATCCTGTAGAAAACTGTTTAATATTTTCATTATTTTTATCAACTATAGATAAAGCCAAGCAAATGTCAAAAGTCTCAGAATTACAGATAAATGAAGTTTCCAAGTAAGGAATACCTGAAAAAAATATATCTGATTCAAGTGAATTTGTCTGAAAGACAGCTACATCCAATCTTTCATCTATTGATTTACGGTTATATATACCTGGTTTTTCTCCTAGGTGTCCCCCATTTAGAGGAGCAGGTCTCCAAGGATCATGAACGATTGTTGCAAATCCAAAACCCTTTGAATTTATGGTTAAGCTATCGTCTTCAATATCTACATTAGCTAATCCATTACTTCTGAGAAAAAATTCATTATTTCTGCCAATATTTGAATGAATACTGTCCCATTTTTTTAAAGTTATGTTCCAAATGATTTGGCGATTTATTTTTTCATTACTTTCAGAATTACCTTTTAAGTGTTGATCAAAAAAACTAGCTAAAGTTTTTTGTGATCCCTTCCACCAATTTAAATGAGTAGCGTTACCAATAATTATTTCAGGTTCCCCTCCTGCTTCCTTGGATTTCTTATATAAATCTAATGCACCTTTTAAATGAGGGTCAAAAAGTCCACCGTAAATAAGCATAGGTTTTTTTAACCATGAATTATTGGGTATTATTTCCTCAAATTCTCCTTTGCCATTCAAAACATTATTCCATCTTGCAATAAAGTTATTTGGATCATATTTTTGAATTAGTTCTAATCCATTTTGTAGATAAGTTTTATTCTCAATGCTTGTTCTAATCTCTTTCCAACCAATAAAATTTTTATTTCGTTTCATTTGCAAGGATGCTATTTGCAAAGCCCAAGCGATATTATTGTGCCACCAAAATGCTCCTCCATCGGAACTCCAATGCTCTTTTATATTGAGTCCTGTCATTGCTGGTGCAAGGCAATCTGGGGGCAGTGAAATATTATTTCCTGCTAATTGAGTTAAACCTTGATAAGAAAATCCGTATAAACCTAATTTCCCATTACATTCTTTTAGGGAACGTACCCATTCGTGCGTTTCAGAGCTATCGCTAGCCTCTTGGGAGAATCCTTCAAATATACCTTCAGAATCTCCTTGGCCTCTAACATCTTGAATGATTACCATATAACCTTTTGATGCCCACCAAACTGGATGAGCATAAGTTATTGTTGAAGCTATTTTTCTCCCATATGGCTGTCTCATCAGTAATGTAGGCCATGATTTACCCTCTTTTGGATGCCAAATTCTAGAAATTAGTTTTACTCCATCTTTTAGAGTTAAAGAAGCATCAAAACATTTAATAGAAAACATTGAAAATGTTTAAATTACATTTGGGCAATGAAGGCCTATTACATATATTGAGAGGATTTCAGCATTAACTTGATTTAAATTACTTTTCTTAGAGACATAATTTAAAGCTTCATCTGAGTTGGCGGAAATTCCTCTCTTATTTAATTCTTTGAATTTATTACACATTTCAATAGCATTCTTTGGATTCTTTTTTACATTATCTAGTAAATTTGACTGACTTAGTATTGGCTCAATTCCTAAAGAAAGTGCAATTAAAATATAAAATAAATTTTTAGTTGTCATTATTTGTTTTTTAGTCATCTTACAATAAAAATTTATTTTTACAAAGGATCATTTATCCATGATATTTTTTGCTTTTTTAATCCAACCCTTTAAATCTATTATACTTGGAGATGAATAGTTTTTTATATTAAGACTTCTTTCAAGTCTTCCAATTCGTTTTTTTATAATATGCGCATCAATTACAGAAAGAGCTTTAATTGAACCTATTCCGCAATGAAGAAGTAAATATGCTTGAGAGGGAGTTATTTTTAATTCAAAAATAAAAATGGAAATAGCTCTTATCTTTTTTAGCCTGCTCTCTGTACATAAAGGATTTCTATTTACAATACAGTTAATATCATCATCATTTAATTTGCTTAATTTACACCAAGTATTAAATTCAGATTTCATGAGAGTTTCTTTCTCGTGTCTAAAATTTAATGGCAATATTTCTAAAGAAATTCCTTTATTCATTTTTGATTGTTTGACTTAAGAAGCTTTTTTCTATTTCCCCGAGGATAATTGGTTTACTAACGTCTTCAGATATTTTCTCTAGCCCTCTTATTCTAATAACAACATTTCTTCCTGATCGACTACCTCTTTTAAGATTCTTAGAAATCTGCTCTAAGGTTGGATCAACTGCTTCTAAAGGGAATTTATTATCAGCTTTTGCAATAATTAAGTCAGAACCATTGTCGTAAACTATTGGAGCATAAACTGCACCTTCAATTTTTATATTGGTACTGTAACTTTGTAAAAAAGCCCAGCTACTTAAAGACAAAAGGAATGAAAAGATTGTGACCCCAGTCAGACGAAATTTAAGGCTCCAATTGAAAAAAAATGAAATCAATGTAATTAATAAAAGTATTAAACCTGCTATCCCAAAAATTCTTGGTGAAGATTCTAATAGTTCAAAAAAAGACATTTACTGGCCTTAGTCGTTTTAATTTCTTATATTTTGATAGCCTACTCTATTTTGGGATTCTATTTTGAATATAAATGAATCTCTGAAGAATAATAAAAGAATTGCTTTAGCATCTGCAGGATTTACTGTTGGGCTTATTTCGCTATATGTATTAAATAATTATGCAGAAAAGTTTTTTAAATCAAAAAAAGCAATTTATGAAAATAAGTTAGGTTTATTATTTGGTAAAAGTATTGATCTTGGCAATTATTCAGGTTTAGGTCTTAATGGAGTTATTTTAGAAAACCCAAAAATCAAAGAAATAGATTACGAGGATTCTGTTATTGAGGCCAAAAGAATATATTTGGGAATCATGCCATTGAGGTCTCTTATTAATAGAAGATGGGTTTTTAATATAGAACCATATAAGCTTAATGTTGATGTAAAAAAAGACTTTTTTCAAAAACGAAAGTCAGAAAATGAGAAAAATGAACTGAGAAAAAATAAAAGGACATTCGATATCTATTTAAAAATAAAAAATAAATCGAATTTTTTAATCAGAGAATTAGGATTAAATACAAAAGTAAAAGGTAATATTTTATATAAATCTGATAAAAGACAATATATTGCAGTATTAAATTCTTCCGATAATAGAAAAGAGAATTTAAAAATAAAATTAAATACTAATTTAAAAGATTCTTTATTTAGCTTTCAAATATTTACAAAAGGATTAAATCTTAGGAATCTTAATTATGAGATTTTCAATAATGATTTATATCTTGAGAAAGCTAAATTAAAGTCAAATTTCAGTTTTACAAAATTAGAAAATAACTATAAATGTAAAGGGGATTTATCTTTTGATGAATTTTATCTGAAATCAGATTTAGGAAACTCTGAATTAAACTCAGATAGCATGCGATTAATTTGTGATGAAAATAAATTAACACTAGATTCTAATAAACTCAATTATGGATCACTTATTTCAACTATTAAACTGTATATACCTCTAGAAAAAAGCGTAAATGAAATTAGATTTCAAGGCCAATTAGGGTATGTAGATAGTATTAATCCTGAGGTATTTATTTCGGGTAAACTCCCTTTTTGGGTTGATAAAAGAGGACTTAACTTTGGCGAAATTGATTCAAATTTCATGATAAATAAGACACAATTATCTAATCTTAATTTCTTTAGAAAGAATAATATAAGAGGTTTTATTACTGCTGATGGGAAAATAAAAGGAAATTTAAATCAACCAAAAACTGTTATTGATTTCAATATTGATTATCCTCATTTTAAGGGGATAAGGATTAGAGAAAGTTGGGAGGGTAGTCTAAATAGTAAGGGTAAAAGCTTATTTTTAAAGATGAATAATAGATATTCTACAATCCCTTCTTTTTTATCTCTTACTCTAGATAAAAATCTAAAATTAGATAATTTTTTCTTTAGTAGAATTTATGATACAAATAAAGGAGACGTAAACATTATTAGAGAGGATAATAATTATGTTTGGAAAGCAAATGATTTTCCATTGAATGAACTTGAACTATCTTTAGTAAATAATAACTTTGATAGAATAAAGGGAATAATCAATGGCTCAGGTTTATTATCAAAAGATCAATCTTCTTTAGGTGGAAAACTTACTCTGAGTAAAGGAGAATATCGTAATATAAGGTTTGAAAATTCAAAATTTGACTTTAAATTAAAAGAACAAAACTTAAGAATAGATTCTTCTCTTTATCCAAATGATGGAGGACTTATTGATGTCAAATATAGATCTAATGATGATGATTTAGTGACAGTTAATTTCTCAAATGTAAGTACGAATTGGTCAACCTTAACAGCTTTAGATATTTACAAATTTAATAATGTTCGAGTCTTGCCTTCAGGAAATTTAGAGGATCTTAAAAATATAGAGATTTTAAATAAGGAAAAATCTTTGGACGAACAGCTAATTTTTATTGAAAAAGTTGCAAGGGCTAAAAATAGATCTGTTAAAGAGGATAAACTAAATAAATATTTATCAAAGTTTACAGGTAAATTTAATGGCAATTTAAAAATAATTACTAATAAGATAAATAAATATAATATTAAAACTAGTTTAAAGGGTAATTTAAATGATAGAAACTCAAAAGATAACTATTCTAATAATAAATTTTCTATAGATTTAGAGGGAGGCTTAACTAAAGGGAATGGGTCACTTAAAATTAAACAAATCCCCTTTAGTTTAATTAATTTATTTTTTGAAGAACCAAAAAATTTTAAGGGGGGTATAGATTTAGATTTGAATTATGATTTAGATGAAAGAAGTTTTTCAAGCAATTTATCATCAAATAAGGCATCTATAAACGAATATAATTTTCAATTAGGAGAAGGAAAAGTAGGTTTTAATAATTCTCTTCTGGATGTTGATATGGCTTTAATTTTAAATAACTCGAACAATCCAATAAAGCTTAAAGGTTTTATACCGGTAAATAGCGAAAAGGAATTAGATTTAAAACTTACTGGAGATAATAAAGTTTTTGATCTATTTGATAAATTGTCTAATAAAAATTTTTCTTTTAATAAGGGCTTCGCAAATTTAAGATTGAATGTTAAGGGTAGTTTGAATAAGCCTATTGCAAACGGTTTTTTATTTATTAAAGATGGGGATATAAATCTTTTTAGTAATTCTTTAAAAGATTTTAACTCAACAATTATTTTTGATTTTGATCAAATTGAAATAGTCGATTTAACTGCAAAAGGCATTGATAATGGCAAAATCTCCTTAAGTGGATCATTACCTTTTTATAAAGAATCTGCAAAAGGAGAAAAAGCACTTAATTTAGTTTCTAAGAGGTTTAATTTATTAAGCAAAAATAGTAATTTCATTTTAGATTCAGATATTAATATTAAAAGATCTTTTTCTAATCCACTTATTGGAGGAAATTTATCTTTAAAAAATGGATTTATTAATTTTGGAGGTAATAATTCAGAAAAGAAATCTAATGAATCAAGGAATAAGAAAGGGAACCTTAAAGAAAAAATTAATTGGCCTGAGCTTTATTGGAATAGAAAGTCTAGTTTGGAAATAATATCAAATGAATCAATATTAAATACAAACTTATTTAATGATAAGTTTCCTGATATCTTCTCAAAAATAAGTTTTGATAATTTAAGAATTAAGTTTGGTTCAGAATTTCGAGTTGGCTATGGAAATATTATAAAGGCTTATTTGATTACAGATAGGGATTTAATAATAAATGGAAATGTTATTGATAATCTTAGCGCAAGAGGCCAAGTAAATATTAAGAAAGCGAGAGCTAATCTCTATACAACACCATTTAAACAAGATAAAAATAAGAGCAACTTCATTGTTTTTGCTTCAAGAGGGGGGTTAAACCCATACGTTAATTTCTCACTCATAAGTAAGGTGCCTGATACTATATTTCCAATAAGCGAAAATAATAAAGAAAATAATATTAATAATGAACAAAGTGAAATAAATAATCAGACTGGTTTTGGTTCTTTTGGGATTGGTAATACCAGATTTATAAAAATAGAAGCTTCCTATAAAGGTTTTCTAGATCAATTATCTTTTGAAGATGAGAATCAAAAAATTAAGTTAAGGAGTACTCCTAGCTATAGTCGAACTCAAATAATAGGTCTTATTGGTGGAAACTCTGCAAACCTTATCAATAGAGCTTTTATCTCTCAAATAAATGGTACAAATGCATTTAGTGAAAGATTTCAACTGTCTTTGTATCCAGCTTTGATTGATAATAACGAACCAATAAATAATATTTTTTCTAATGATTCTTTAGATACAGATCAAAATACTCAAAATACATCTAGTGATGTGTCATCTTCTCAAGCATGGGTTGCAGAGTTAGGTCTTGATATTACTGATAGAATAAATTTCGCAGTACAAACTACTCCCGATAGAGACGATTTACCTCCTTTGGGGATCTTAACTTTTCAAGCAAATCAATATTTAGAGCTTCTTAGCTCTTTTGATTCTAAGGGTGATTGGAAAAGTAAAGTTCAATTATATTGGAGATTTGGAGATTGATTTAAATTATTTAACTTGGCATGTTTTGAATTAATATAAATAATTAGATCCTTTCTCAAAATAATGACCGTTAAATTTAATATTTCCAGTCCTGATAATCAACTTATTGAAAAGGCTAGAAAAGTAAAGAAGGCTTACTTAAATAATTTTGAAACTGATAATTCTCAAAGAATAAAAGCTATCAATTTCATGGCTGAAGCCTTATCATGCAATATGGATAAAATTCTAGAAGCCAACCAAAATGACTTAAAAATAGCTGATAGTAATGGAATTTCTAAATCTCTTTTATCAAGATTAAAATTATCAAGAGAAAAACTTATTTTGGGTATTGATGGGGTTAGACAAGTTGGGCAATTAAAGGATCCTACTGGAGAATTACAAGTTAATAGAGAACTTTCAAATGGTTTAATTTTAGTAAGGAAAACAGTACCTATTGGAGTTATAGGAGTTATCTTTGAATCAAGACCTGATGCCGTTATGCAGATAAGTTCATTGGCTATCAGATCAGGTAATGGTGTTATTTTAAAGGGAGGAAGCGAGGCAAACTATACAAATATAGCAATAGTTGAGGCTTTAAAAGATGGGTTGAAAAACTCAGAGATTAATGAAGATTCAATATGTTTGTTAACAAGTAGAAAAGATAGTATGGCAATGTTGAATTTAGACAAAGATATTAATCTAATTATCCCAAGGGGAAGTAATGAACTTGTTAAATTCATTAAAGAGAATACCAAGATTCCAGTCTTGGGACATGCAGATGGAATTTGCCATATTTATATAGATAATGAGGCTGATATTGATATAGCTATTAAAGTTTCTTTAGATAGCAAGATCCAATACCCTGCAGCTTGTAATGCTATTGAGACTTTATTGATTCACCAAGATATTGCTAAAGATTTCTTAAATAAGGCAATCCCAATTTTTAAAACTAACAATGTAGAGCTAAGAGGCGATAAAATAGCCCAATCTTATGGAGTTGAATTTTCTGCTAATAATGAGGATTGGAAAACTGAGTATTTAGATAAGATTTTATCAATTAAGATTGTAGATACATTGGATGATGCAATTTTACATATAGAAGAATTTGGATCAAAACATACAGATGGAATAATCTCTCAAAATCAAAATAATGCAAGTAAATTTATGAATCTAGTTAATAGTTCTGGTGTATTCCATAATTGCTCAACAAGATTTGCAGATGGTTTTAGGTATGGTTTCGGAGCAGAAGTTGGTATAAGCACTCAATCATTACCTCCAAGAGGCCCTGTAGGTTTAGAGGGCTTAGTTACTTATAAATATTTTTTAAACGGAGAAGGACAAGTGGTTGAAGATTTTTCTTCGGGGAGGAAAATATTTACTCATAGAGATCTTTGAATAATGAATGAAGCCTACTTGAAAATTAATAATATTAAAGTTTGGGCAAGAGTTGGAGTTCTTGATGATGAAAGGGAATTTGGGCAGCTTTTTTCATTTGATGTTTTATTGTGGTCAGATTTTGAAGAATGTACTGATTCAGATGATATAAATAAAACAATTGATTATTCTATTTTGATAAATGATATAAAAAATCATTCAAAAAGTTTTTCCTGTAAAACGATAGAAAAATATTCCAGCGAAATTATAAATATGATTGTGAGAAAATATAAACCCTCACGCTTAGAGGTGGTTTTAACAAAATGTAATCCGCCTATTATTGGATTTGATGGTCAAGTTTCAATTGTAAAAACATATGAAAAATAATCTTACTGTGAAAAGAATAAGACCAGTAGTTCTTATTCATGGTTTATGGAATGATTCAGAAATATTTAAACAAGTTTTGATAAAACTAGATGAATATAAGGCTGAATATTTTGCTCCTACTCTTAAACATAACTTTGGAATGATTTCTATTGTAGATCTTGCTGAATCTTTAGATAAAGAAATAATTAATCATTATGGACCACAAAAAGAAATTGATATTGTTGGTTTTTCTATGGGTGGAATAATCGGTAGATACTGGATTAAGAAATTTGAAGGTTTTAAGAGAACAAAAAGACTTATAAGTATCGGTTCTCCGCATAATGGAACTTTGACCGCTCAATTTGTTCCTAATTATCCTTTTAAAGGGATATCAGAAATGAAAATTAATAGTAGATTTTTAAAAAAACTTTCTTTAGAAAATAATCTTTTAGAAGAAATTGAATGTATTAGTTTTTTCACTAAGTGGGATTTAATGGTCATCCCAGGATGGAGAGCTTATCTACCAAAAGGAAGAAAAATACCTTTAAATGTTTTCAAGCATAAAAATCTTGTTAGGAATCGACTTGCAGTTAATGAAATTATTAAACAAATAATTAATCAGTAGTAGATAAACCTAAATGTTTTATTAAAGAATCAGTTCTTGGCTCTCTGCCTCTAAATAATTTGAAAATTTCTAGAGGTGATAGACTTCCGCCTAAACTTAAAATAGTATCTTTGAATTTTTTACCAATAGACTTAACATTATTAATGTTTTCTAAATCTGCTTCCTCAAACATAGAAAAAGCATCTGCACTTAACACTTCAGCCCACTTATATGAGTAATATCCTGCGGAATAACCTCCAGCAAATATATGACTAAAACAGCAGAGGAACTTATCTTCATCGATTGGTTCAATTACGGTAGTCGTCTGTGCAATATCTCTCCTGACCTGATCAGGCTCTTGCCCTTGATATTTTGGTTTATTACTATGTAATCTTAAGTCAGTAATGGCAAAATGTAATTGCCTTAAAGTAGCCATTCCACAATTAAAAGTTCTATTCTCACAAAGTTTTTTGTAGTCTTCATCTGGAAGTTTTTCCCCAGTTTCCCAATGCTTAGCAATATTTAGCAAAGTGACTTTATCAAAACACCAGTTCTCCATGAATTGACTTGGTAGCTCAACTGCATCCCACTCGACATTATTTATCCCTGCTGCTTGAGGTAAATCTACAGTCGTTAACATATGCTGTAATCCATGACCAAACTCATGAAAAAGGGTAAGAACTTCATCAAAGCTCATTAAACTTGGTTTACCATTAGAGGGAGGGGTTTGATTGCAAACCAAATATGCAACTGGCAATATCTCTTTACCATTTTCATCTTTACCCTTATTTAGGCATTCATCCATCCAAGCTCCTCCTCTTTTGGACTCCGGACGAGAAAATGGATCTAAATAGAAAGAAGCAATCTTTTTTTCATCTTTATTAAAAATGTTAAAAAAGAGCACATCTTTATGCCATATAGGTGCTTCCCCATTAGCTTCAATTACATTAATATCAAAAAGTTTTTTGCTTAATCGAAACAAACCCTTTAAGACATCGTTTAGTGGGAACCATGGGCGTAGTGCCTCTTGATCTAGATTTAATTTTTCTTTTCTTAATAATTCAGACCAATAATTAATATCCCATGATTCAATTTTTTCTTTAGGGTTTAATCCATTCTTATAAGCGAATTCATTAAGGTATGCAAGTTCTCTTTTTGCAGTCTTAAACGATGGTTCTCTTAATTCTTCTAAAAGTTTTTCAACGTTTTGAATCTCATTAGCCATTTTTGTTGAGAGGCTTAAATCAGCCCAGCTCTTATATCCGAGTATATTTGCTTGGTCTTGTCTTATATCTAAAATCTCCTTAATAATGATGTTATTATTTTCATCTCCTTGTGAAGCTCTACTTACGAAAGCTTTGTATAAAGTCTCTCTAAGATCTCTATTCTTTGCATAAGTCATGAAAGCTGTATAAGTTGGAATATCTAGACTTAATTTCCATGGTCCATTTTTAGGATTAATTTTTTCAGTTCTTTTAAGATGATTTTTGGCAGAAATTGCCATTAATTCTAAGACTCTTTCAGGTAATCCCTCTATCTGTAAATGATCTTCTAAGATTAAAAACCATTTATTCGTTGCATCCAGAACATTATTACTAAATTTAGTTGATAAATCTCCAAGTCTTTCTGAATTCTGGTTGAATCTTTTTTGATCAGCATCTTCTAGAGATATTCCACTATGTTCCATATCTAAAATCTCTTTATCAAGGATCCTGTTCTTTGTAATATCAAAAACATTAGTATCCTTTAGTCTTATTAGTGCTTTATAAATTACTTTACTTTGTCCAATTTTATTTCCTAACTTTATTACTTCAGGAAGAAATTTTGAGTAAACATCTCTTAGGCTTTCTGAATTATTAACTGCATTTAAATGACTAATGACACCCCAACTCCATCTAAGTTCTTCATTAATCTTATTTAAAGGCATCATTATTTGATCCCAATCAAGTTTTTCTTCTGTAAGTAATTTTTCAAAGTAAGCTTGAATATCATTGAAGTCATTTTCTAAATTATTTAGGACTTTTGGAAACTCATTTTGTATAATTTCTGGAGTAAACTTTTCAAAGTCTGGTAACCCTTTGCAAATAAAAAAATCACTCTTAGTTTTTATTCTCATTTTATTTGTTAATTAAAAGTAAACAATGTACCGACTAACTTAGCTAATGTGAGTTGCTGACTGAGAGCATTAGTTGAAGATTCATATAGATTAATAGCTATTTTTGGCCAAAAACCAATTAAAAGTGTTGGAAGTAATAAGCTTAAGCCGATAGTCAACTCTCGCCCATTCATTTCCTTAACAGTTGCTAAAGCAGGAATCCTAGGACCAAAGAATACTCTTCTGCACATTGAGAGTAAATATATTGGTGTTAAAACTAATCCAATAGCTGCAATTAGTATCGTTATAGACCTAAATAGAGATGTAAACCCTTCTTGGCTTGTGATCCCTAAAAATATTGTTATTTCACTAATAAAACCGCTCATTCCTGGTAAGGCCAAGGAGGCAAGTGAACTGGCAAGAAAGAATGCAAAAGTAATTGGTAATACTTTTGCTAGACCTCCCATATTTGGGATAGATAATGTATTCGTTCTTTCATAAAAAGAACCTGTTACGAAAAACATAGCAGCAGCTATTAATCCATGACTGATCATTTGTAACATGGCGCCACTAATCCCTAAGGCATCTACAGCACCTATTCCAAGAAGTACAAAACCCATATGACTGACTGAACTACAAGCAATTCTTCGTTTTACATTATCTTGTGCAAAAGCATTTAAAGCTCCATAAATAATGTTAATAATTCCAAGTATTATCAAAGCTGGAGCTAGTTGTAGATGAACCGCTGGTAAAAGTTGTACATTAAATCTCAAAAGTGCATAACCGCCCATTTTGAGAAGTACTCCTGCTAGCAGCATTGAAACAGGTGCATTTGCTTCTCCATGCGCATCTGGCAACCATGTATGTAGAGGAAATATAGGAAGTTTTACTCCAAAACCTATTAAAAAACCAAAATAAGATAATAATGCAAGACTTCCGGTTACTTGTTTATTTGTGAGGTCAGTGATATTTAGAGTAAAAGTATCTCCAGTGAGAGCTATAGCTAGTCCACTAATTAAAATTAAAAGTGATGCTAGTGCGGTGTAAAGAATAAATTTTGTTGCTGCATAAAGTCGTTTCTTCCCACCCCAAATTGCAATTAATAAATAAACTGGTACTAATTCTAATTCCCAAGCTAAAAAAAATAATAAGAAATCTTGTGATAGAAAAACTAATCCTTGGGCAGACGCTTGAATTAACAAAAGAGCAAAATATAAATTTGATTTTTTCTTTATTTTCCAACTTGCAGCAGCAGAAAGAAAAGTTATTAATCCGCTTAGTGCTACTAGAGGAGCTGATAATCCATCTACTCCTAATGACCACTCAAGACCTATTGAAGGGAGCCACGATACTCTTTCAATTAATTGAAGCTCACTATTAGAACTATTGAATTTAAAAAATAAAACTCCAACTATCAGAAGAAAATCAAATAGTAAAAAACCTAATGATATATTTCTTGGCAAGTTGATTTCACTATCTTCCTTAACCTCTAAAAAAGGCATAATTAATGCCCCAACCAGAGGAATTAATACAATTGCAGATAGCCAAGGAAAAGATTCTAAATTCATTTTGGAATGAATAACTTACTAATTCTAGTAAAGACATACATAGGTTGAGACTATAACACTTAATCGTTCTAAGAAAAACTATTTACCAGGATAAGATTCGAAATTACTACCTGTTCTTTGTAAGTTTAGAAAAGGCGCCCTACTTGCTACTCCAGCTTTTTCCCATGCTTTAACCATCGCTTGACTTATTTCTTTACCGTTTTCATACTTGCATATGGCAAGTATACTTGGACCTGCGCCACTTATTGCGCAACCAAGAGCTCCAGCTTCTAAAGCTGCTCTCTTGACATCTAATCCTCCCTTAATTAGTTTCCAACGATACGGTTCATGCAGCTTATCAAACATCCCTTCTTTAATTAATTCTTCATTACCAGTTTTTAATCCATTTAGAAGAAGTGTTAATGCTCCCATATTTGTAACTGCATCAGAAATAGGAATGTTTTTTGGCATCACTCTTCTTGCCTCACTAGTGCTAAGTCTAATAGCAGGTATAGCAACTACTGCCTTTATAGAATTATGCCAATCACATCTAACGATTCTCCACCTTTGCGAAGCTGATCTAGCTGTAAGACAAAGACCTCCTAAAAGAGATGGAACTACATTATCAGGATGCCCTTCAATGTCAATTGCCAATTCTAAAAGTTTTTCTTTAGATAAAGGAGAATCCATAATTGCATTTGCACCAATTAATCCTGCTACTATTGCTGTTGCGCTACTTCCTAATCCTCTAGCTGGGGGAACAGCCAGTTTAACTCTTGCCTCAAGAGCAAAAGGTGAAATGTTTGCGCTCGCCCAAACCTTTTGAGCGGCTCTAAAAACAAGGTTCTCCGGACCACCTCTTAAATGATTGCCATCTGTACTTTCCATTATTAAATCAAATCTATCTCCACCCCCTTCTATCCTTGTGAAAACGAATTCATTATACAAATCTAAAGCGGCTCCCAAACAATCAAAACCAGGACCTAAATTTGCAGTTGTTGAAGGAACTGAAACGATAATTTTTTTGCCAACTTCTGGAATATTCATTATTTAAAATAAGAATTATTATGCGGATACAAGTAATTTTGCTCTACATGCTGCACTATAGAGTCCAAATTCTTCATCTAATATTACATTCACAGGGATTGATCTAACAATATCTTTTAATCTACCTTTATTTGAAAAATGTTTCAAAAACAAATCTGAATTGAAGAAGTTGAAATGTTTTGAGGCGGTGCCTCCAGCAATCCATAAACCCCCATAACATAACTCATGAACTGCTAAATCTCCAATAAAAGATGCATAAGCTTCCAACCAGATTCTCTCTATTTCCATCATTAAAATGTCTCCTTCTTTTGATAGGTTACAAATTTGATTAGGTATCTTTTTTCTTAGATCATCAGAGACTTTTAATTTTTCCATTGTTTTTTGAAAAGGATGATTTTTTGCATCAGGTTTGCTTAGTCTCCACTCAGCTATTCTTGAAAGGCCTAACCCACTAATAATCCTTTCACAAGAAATTCTCTCTACTCTCAAATATTTTTCTAACCATATCTTTAATTCCCATTCCATTTTTGTTCTTGGAGAGAATTCGATATGACCACCCTCACTTTCTAAAACCTGTACATCATTTCCAGTAATAATTCCTCTTGCAATTCCTAGACCTGTCCCTGCTCCAACAATGGCATGTAAATTCGTGCTATCACGATCATTTTCTTCTCCAATCTGAACTACTGCATATTGAGTTTGTTGTAAGAAAGGTATTCCATATAGTAGAACCGCAAAGTCATTAATTAATTCAACATTTTCCAAATTAAATTTGCTTTTTAAATTATTACAAGAAATATTCCAAGATAAATTCATGATTTTTGCACTATTATTTTTTACTGGCCCTGCAATAGCAAAACATGCAGTACGAGGAAAATCAAAATCAATGCACTCTTTTTGTAGAAAACTTTCAATTATTGAGTCAAAGGAATCCCATTCTGAAGAAATATATCTTTTTTTAAAAATTAATCTTGGGAATTTATCATGAAGATCTTGTTGATAAATACCCATTAGAACTTTTGTACCCCCTAAGTCGCAAGCAAGAAAATTCATTTGATCATTAATTATTTTACTCTCCCTTTTTTTTCGATAAGTTCATCTATCAAATTACATAAATTTGGTAAACTTAAAATCCCTAAATTTGTCCCATCTAAAGCTCTTAAAGAAACTGAATCAATTTCTTCTTCTTTATCTCCCACAACAGCAATTAAAGGAATTCTCCCAATTGTTGCTTCTCTTATCTTGTAACCTATTTTTTCATTTCTAATATCTATTTTTGATCGGTATCCTTTTATATTTAAAAATTTATTTAATTCTTTGCATTTTTTTATATTTCTATCCGTGATACTTAATAAGATAATCTGATGCGGGGCAAGCCATATTGGGAACTTAGCTTCATATTGTTCAATTAAAATTCCTATGAATCTTTCAAAAGAACCCAATATAGCTCTGTGCAACATTACAGGATTTTTCTTTTCATTATTTACATCGATAAAAGTTGCATCAAGTCTCATAGGCATTGAGAAATCAACTTGAATGGTTCCACATTGCCAAACTCTATTTAAACAATCTTTTAATGAGAATTCTATTTTAGGTCCATAAAATGCCCCTTCACCAGGTTGTAATTCCCATTTAAGATTTTTTTTATCCAAGGCCTTTGTGAGAGATTCTTCTGATTTATCCCAAATCTCTTCACTTCCTACCCTTTTTTCTGGACGTGTTGATAATTTAATAATAATTTCATCAAAACCAAAAGTTCTATATACCTCGAATACCAGATCAATAAAAGTAGACACCTCTTCTTGAATTTGTTCCTCAGTACAGAATATATGTGCATCATCCTGAGTAAAGTTTCTTACCCTCATCAAGCCATGTAATGCTCCAGATGGTTCATTTCTATGACAAGAACCAAATTCAGCAAGACGAATGGGCAAATCTTTATAACTTTTTAAACCTTGATTAAATATCTGAATGTGGCATGGACAGTTCATTGGTTTGATAGCATAAGTTCTGTTTTCTGAAGCAGTTGTAAACATATCGTCTCTGAATTTTTCCCAATGACCTGATTTCTCCCATAGGGATTTATCCACCGCTTGAGGCGTTTTAATTTCTAAATAATCATTTTTTTTAAGTATTTCTCTTATATATTTCTCTAGAACTTGGTACACTATCCAACCATTGGGGTGCCAAAAAATCATCCCTGGAGATTCTTCCTGTATATGAAAAAGATTATGTTTCTTACCGAGTTTTCTATGATCTCTCTTTTCTGCTTCTGCTATTCGTTGTAAATATAAATTGAGCTCTTTCTCTTTAGCCCAAGCAGTCCCATAAATTCTTTGTAAAGATTCATTATCACAGTTGCCTCTCCAATATGAACCTGATAATTTAAGTAACTTAAAGTGTCTAAGATGTCTAGTATTTGGTACGTGTGGTCCCCTGCACATATCAATATATTCTTCATGTTTATATAAATTTATTAAGCCTTTTTCATCAATTTCTTCAATAATTCTCAATTTAAAAGTCTCATCTCTCTCTTGAAAAGTTTTTTTAGCATCTTTTTTTGAAACTTGTAAAATCTCTATGTCATAATTAGTTTTAATTAATTTATTAATTCGTTCTTCAATTTTTATTAAATCATCAGGCGTAAATCTATATTCTGAAAAAATGTCGTAATAAAATCCATCTTCAATTACCGGCCCAATAGCCATCTTTATATTTGGGTAGATTTGTTTAACTGCATGACCAATAAGATGAGCAAAGGAATGTCTAATTATTTCAATACCTTCTTTATCTTTAGATGTTATTATTACAACCTTCGAATCATTAGTTATTGGAAGAGTTGCATCAAGGAGCTCATCATTAACTTTACCTGCAATTGTAGCTTTAGCTAATCCTGCTCCAATACTCTGGGCTATTTCTAGAACAGTAACTGGTTTTTCAAAAATCTTTTTTGACCCATCAGGTAAGGTTATTTCTGGCATGATTTATAAATTCATTTTAAAGAAACCTAGATTAGTTTTAACTCTATTAAGGGTTTCATTCGCAACATGTTCTGCTTTGTCTTTCCCTTCTAGAAGTATTTTATTAAGTTGATGTGGATCGTCAATTAAAATTTTATATCTTTCTTGTATTGGTTTAAGAGATTCGATTAGTTGTTCAGTGATTAAATTTTTAAATGTACCCCATCCTATTTGTGAAAACTCATTCTCTAATTCATCTATATCTTTCCCATTTAAAATTGAATAGATCGTAATAAGGTTTTTTGATTCAGGTCTTTCAGGATTATTGAATTCTATTCCTGAAAAACTATCACTTTTCGCCCTTTTAATTTTCTTGACTATTTTTTCGGGATTATCTAAGAGGTTTATCCTGCTATTCTCATTGGGATCACTTTTACTCATTTTTTTTAGACCATCATTTAAGCTCATAATCTTTGACCCTTTCTTCATTATGATCGGTTGCGGTATTTTTAAAATTTCTTTACCTTTTCCAAATTTGGTATTGATTCTTTGTTGAGCAATATCTCTAGCTAGTTCAAGATGTTGTTTTTGATCTTCACCCACGGGAACAAAGTCTGCGTCATACAGGAGAATATCGGCAGCCATCAAAATTGGATAATCAAAAAGACCAATTGATACATTATTGCCCTGCTGAACAGATTTCTCTTTGAATTGAATCATCCTCTCCATCCAATTCATTGGAGTAATACAATTTAGAATCCAGCATAATTCTGCATGAGCAGGAATTTGACTTTGAATAAAAATAGAACACTCTTTAGGATTAATGCCGCAAGCTATGTACAATGCTGCTGTATTTAAAGTATTTTCAGCAAGTTTACTGGATTCATAATTAGCAGTAATAGCATGTAAATCAACTACACAGAGGAAAGTCTCATGCTTTTCTTGTAAATCAACCCAATTTTTTATTGCTCCTAGCCAGTTGCCTAAATGTAATTCACCAGTTGGTTGAACGCCCGAAAGAATTCTTTTTTTATTATTCATTATTATCATTTGCTTTAATTTTATTTGTCTCGATAGCTTGAGATTTACTTGGCCTCGCAAATGGATCAGGAGCCTTATTTGTTATTGATTCATTTCTATTTGATTCATAATTTCTACTTGATGCATTTTTATTATTTTGTGCATATTTAGATATTACATTTTTTAAATTTTCATCTTTTAATAATTCGCTAAGTGTTCTAACTGAGAATCCCAAAACGGCTACAGTAGATTTAAGTTGAAAATTTTCCTGAATAGTTCTAGCAGCCTTCATTTCATTATCACTAAGTCTTATTCTGAATCCACCACTTTCTTTATTACTACCAAAGTTTCTTCTAGTATTTGATTTCTCATAATTATTATTTGCTCTAAAGTCTTTTTTACCTTGAACATTTCCAAAATTTGAATTTGTCATTTTTTAATTAGTCTTTTAAATTTTTAAATAAATTTATAATTTAGCATTGAACTATGCAAGAAGTCTCGTTATTTGATGTTATAAAGTTTTATATCCTTACTTTAAAGAGTTTTATATTATGTGTTTTTTTTTATTAATTTGATTAAAATATTAGAATAAACAAGGTAAGTATTTTGATTGAAACCGTTAAAGAAAATTTCTTTAAAACTTTTCTTAAGTTTCCGAAAAAAAATATTTTATTAATTTTATTTTTTTTTGGTTTTGGGGAGTGGCTAATAAGTGATGTAATACATTTTTCTGGAGGCTCTTTAGGTTTTATTATCCTTTGCTTTGGTTCTTATTTCTATTTGAAGAATGATAAAGCAATATTTAAAGAACCTAATAGTCTTAAAGGTTGGATTGAATTATGTGAAAAGGATTTAAATAATTTTAAAGAACTAGAAAAAGAAAACAAATTTAGAAGAAATTATAATTTTAAAATTGAAGAAAAATTTAATGAAATCTTAGAAGAAAATAAGGAGCAAAGGATCTGCCTAATAAGCGATAAATTTCATAATGAATACACATTATTCTTCAATAAATATATTAAAAAAGAAAAGTATTTTTTAGATATTTTAGAGGGATTGCCGAGTAATATTTCTGGAAATGAATTACCCGATAATTTAATAATTAAAGAAGCAATTTTTTATCATATTAATCTACCTCTTTCAGCAAAAGATCTTTTATGGATAAGTAAATTCCCAGATAATCTTCCTGTTTGGCTCACAATCTCTTCAGAAAATAATTTTTTGAATAAAACTGAATTTGAAGAATTTAAATCTCAGCTTCCAGATAGATATAAGAATAAAGTTATAAAATTTGACCCTGCTAGTAATAATAATGTAATACCTCTTTCATTTAGGAGGTTTACTTTTAATCCACATAAGAATATAGAAGAAACAAAAATTAGATTACTAAGAGAATTTCATATTGAGCTTCAGGGAGAAATTGATACCATTAGAAGATTGAAATTAAAGGATATTCAAAATAAAAATCAACTTCTTATCGCAGCAACAGTTTTAGCTTCTCCAATACCATCAATAGATGTTTTATCGATGACAATTCTTAATTCATTAATGATTAAAGAAATAAAAAATACATGGGATTGTAAATGGTCTCCAGAAATGTTAAATAAAATTTCTAAGCAAATTATAAAAACAGCATTAGCTCAAGGTGTTGTCGAATGGAGTAGTCAGACATTATTGTCTTTATCAAAATTACATGGGCCAAATTGGCTTATTGCAGGATCTATTCAAGCCATAAGTGCTGCATACTTAACACGAGTTGTTTCACGATCGCTTGCAGATTTCATGTCAATCACAAAGGGTGTTTCAGAACCAAATTTGGAATTTATTAATCAAAATAGTGAAAAGATAGTGAAAGATGCATTTGAAAGTGAGAAACTTAATTGGAAGAATATAATACCTGATATTCATAATTCTCTAACTATTAAATACAGCTAAATTTTTAGACATAATTTATGAAAAAAAATTTTATTTTATTTTTAGTAACATTTTTGTTTCTCACAATCCTATCAAGTTGTAAATTCTCAAATGTTTCAAAATCAACAAATAAAAAAGTTCTTTTAACAAGTTTTACAATACTTGAAGATATTGTTAGAAATATAGCTGGCGAAGCATTTCTAGTTGAATCAATAACAAAGCCAGGAATGGAAGTTCATGGCTATAAAACTACGCCAAGTGATTTAATTAGGGGATCAAAAGCAGTTCTTTTCTTTGAGAATGGATTTGGCCTTGAGCTTTGGTCGGACAAATTCACCTCAAATTTAGATGTTAAAAGAATATCTATCTCAGATAATTTAAAACCAATTTATATTGATGAAGATGCTTATGAGGGCAAACCTAATCCTCATGCATGGATATCCCCCAAAAGAGGCAAGATATATATTGATATTATTGTCAACGCGCTTAAAGATTTAGATCCTGAAAATAGTTCAATTTTTGAAAAAAATGGAACTATTTATAAAACGAAAATTAACAAAATAGATGAAGATTTTAAACGTTTTCTTAATACTATCGAGAAAAGTAAAAGGTATCTAGTAAGTTGTGAAGGTGCATTTTCATACCTTGCTAATGACTATGGATTAAAAGAGGCTTATTTGTGGCCTGTTAATGCAGAAAGTCAAGTTACACCAAAAAGAATGGCAAACTTAATAAATTTAATTAAAGAGAATGAAATCCCTTCAGTGTTTTGTGAAAGTACTGTTAGTGCTGAAGCTCAATTAACTGTTGCTCGAGAATCTGGTGCAAAATTTGGAGGTAATTTTTATGTTGACTCTCTATCTTCCAAAAATGGACCAGCACCTAATTACATAGATCTTTTGAACTATAATTTGCAACTAATAAAAAAAGGATTTAGCTTAAAAATAAAATAATAAAATGGAATCTAGAGATTTTGAAAAATATAGAATTGAAGCAGAAAATATCTGTGTAGACTACAACGGAAAGGTGGCTTTATATGATGCTAATTTAAGGTTAAAAGCAGGCCAAATTTGCGGTTTAGTTGGAATGAATGGAGCTGGAAAAACTACTTTATTTAATGCTTTAACTGGATTTGTAAATGTTTCAAAAGGGAAAATTAGGATAAATGGAGAATCTTTATGTGTTGCTCAAAAAGATCAAACAATTGCGTATGTTCCACAAAGTGAGGGGATTGATAGTGACTTCCCTGTTTGTGTTTGGGACGTTGTCATGATGGGAAGATATGGATCAATGAATATCCTAAGAACCCCAAGAGAATCTGATATACAAGCGGTAAAAAATGCCATAGAAAGAGTTGACCTTGTAGACTTTTCATCCACTCCTATTGGTAATTTATCGGGTGGACAGAGAAAGAGAACATTTTTAGCAAGAGCAATTGCCCAAAGAGCTTCAGTATTGTTATTGGATGAACCTTTCTCAGGAGTTGATATCCCTACTGAAAAATTAATTTCTGAATTGTTTATTCAATTTAAGAAAGAGGGAAAAACTATTCTTTTATCTACACATGATATGATTCATGTCCGAGAATTTTGCGATTTGGTAGTTCTAATAAATAAAACAGTCTTGGCATATGGAGATACCTCTGAAGTCTTCACTCCAGAAAACATTACAAGTACTTTTGGTGGAATGTCACCCGACTTATTATTTGGTCCTGAATCATAAATATATAATAATGGAACCTAATTATCTATTATTAAATTTAGGTTCTTTTCTAACAGAACCTTTAACTCATGATTTTATGAGGAAGGCTATACTCATAAGTTCTTTAGTAGCCTCCGTTTGCGGATTATTATCTAGTTTCTTGACCTTGAAAGGATGGGCTTTGATGGGAGATGCTGTTTCTCATGCTGTTATGCCTGGGGTAGTAGTGGCATATGCTTTAGGTGTACCTTTCTCTTTGGGAGCATTTATTTTTGGTGTTGGATCAGTCACTTTAATAGGATTTATTAAGCAGAAATCTAGAGTAAAAGAGGATACTGTAATTGGATTAGTTTTTACTGGGTTTTTTGCTTTCGGAATTGTTCTGGTTTCTAAAATAAAAAGTAATATTGATTTAATGCATATACTTTTCGGAAGCCCTTTAGGGATCTCAATGTCTGATATAAAGCAAACAATTTTTATTTCTATACTTGTAGTAGCTCTCTTAACAGTTTTTAAAAAGGATTTGACTCTCTATTGTTTTGATCCAAGACATGCTAAGACAGTTGGCATAAATGTATTATTTTTACATTATCTTTTACTCACATGTTTATCTTTATCTGCCGTGGTTGGATTACAGACAGTTGGAATCGTTTTAGTAGTTGCAATGTTAATAACTCCTGGTGCAACAGCTTATTTACTTACAGATCAATTTGACAGGATGGCAATAATTTCCATTTTAAGTAGTATTATTTCGAGTATTTTGGGAATATATCTAAGCTATTGGTTTGATATTGAAACTGGCGGTTCAATAGTTTTAGTTCAAACATTTATCTTTCTTTTCGCTTTCTTATTTGCTCCTAGATATGGAATTATTAAATTTAAGAAATTATTATCAACTGTTAAATAAGAAATGTCAGATGAATTAAATATCAGAAAATGGAATTGGTGGCCATTATTCCCACTTTATCCATACGGGAATAAAAAAACTATTTGTAAAGAAATTATTCCTGATCAAATATGGTCCTTGGAACAAATACAAGGTATCTACTATGTAGCAGTGCCTATAAGAATGACAGTAATAAAAGTTGAAAATGGTTTAATACTTATCAATCCATTACCTCCTACAAAAGAACTTATAAATGAAGTTAATAAATTAATTCTCAATCATGGACCTGTTAAATCTATTGTTTTGCCAACTGCTTCAGGTTTAGAGCATAAAATTGGTTTGCCAGCGCTTTCGAGGATCTTTTGTGATGCTGATATTTGGCTTTGTCCTGGTCAATGGAGTTTTCCTATAAATCTTCCTTTGGATTTCTTAGGAATCCCATCATCCAAAACAAAGATTTTGTTTGAAAATGGTACTCCATTTAAAGGACTTTTGAAGTGGTTTTCATTAGGGCCTATAAATTTAGGTCTCGGAAGGTTTCAGGAAGTTAGTTGTTTTCATATACCTACAGGTACATTAGTTGTTACTGATGCAATAGTTGGCATAGAGAGCAAACCCCCAGAAATATTTGACTATGATCCTACTCCTCTCTTATTTCATTCAAGGGATAGAGGCGATGAACCCTTAATTGATTCCGTTCAAAATAGAAAAAAAGGATGGGCAAGATTAGTTCTATTCTCTTCTTTCTTAAGACCTGGGAAATTAAATATTCCTTCCTTACCTTACATAATCAAATATTCTTTCAAAAAAGATGTTATGAATAGTAGATCACATTTTGGAATTTATCCTTTTTTATGGGATGAAGATTGGGAAGATTCTCTTGTTGCCATTATGGATGAGAATCATCCCAAAATACAAATTGCACCCGTTTTGCAAAAACTTATTTTCCCTCGAGCGAATAGACTTCTCTGTGAATGGCTTAAAAATATCAAAGAATTAGAGGGTATGAATTATTTAATATCGGCCCATTATTCCTCTCCAATTATTTTTAATGAAATGATTTGTAAGCAATTGATAAATGATATAGATAGTGGGGAGTGGGATGCCTCTGGTGAAGATAGTAGATTTCTGGAGAATTTGTATAGAAATCTATATAAAATTGGCGTTATACCTAAAAATATAAATATATGAAAAATTCTTATTCAATATCAACTGACATATTTTCATCATTAATTAAAGTTTGCTCTAATTCTTTTCTTTGTTCCATTTGTCTCAAAAAATAGCCCGTCATCATTGCTGAAGAAAGTAAGTTGGCAATATTATCTTTTGAAGAAGTTATTTTTACATCAAATTGGTCAGAAGGTAGCATGCCTAATAATCCTTGTACATTGTGTTTAATAATTTCTTGTATATCTTCGCTGGCAGATTTGGCTACACGTTGGAGTACTTCAGGAGATTGCTTTTGAAGATATTGAATGAGGTCATTCCCCTCATTAGGATCATTATTTTCAGTTGCAAGGAATTCAGGATTAAACATTTATTATCCTCCAGCTTATAAACATTACAATAGCACGAGGACGTTCTTCTTAATTATTAAGATTAGGAAAATGAATGGGCCCAAATTTATCTAAAGGCCAATATCTAATGAATGCTTTACCAATAACTTTTTTATATGGTAGAAATCCCCAGATATGTGAATCCATACTATTGTTGCGATTGTCGCCCATAACCCATAATGAATCTTCTGGAACAATATAGGGACCTACTGAATAGTTGATTCCCTTGTCAGTAGGATAGTTATCTTGCAAAATATCGTTGATATACAAAGTTCCTTCCTTAACTTCAATTTTATCTCCAGGAGTTCCAACCACTCTTTTGATTAAAGCTGTATTTGATTCGTATCCAGAATCTATTAATATTTTTGGCGCATTAAAGATAATAATTTGATTTTTTAATCGAGATAAATTTCTAAAATTAAGTTTTGGAGAAAGTTTCTCGACTAAGATTTTATCTTTTATTTGTAAAGTTGGTAGCATTGATCCTGAGGGAATCCATCTGGGTTCAATAACTTGCCATCGTATAATAAGAGCAATACTTATCCAAATTGCTAAATTTTTTAAATCCCTTAAAAAAGTTCTTTTCTTGTCTGATGAGTTTGTCATTAAATAATTTATATTTTTTGAAGATGAAAATTCTTTAGTAGCTTATCAAAATTATGACATTAGGTATTGGATTTAAAAATCTCTTTAAAAGCTTACAAATTTTAAATCAACTTGTAGAAATAGGAGCTGAATATTTTATATTATGCCCTGGAAGTCGTTCTGCTCCACTAGCAATTGCGGCAGGAGAATTATATAAAAGAGGGAAAATAAAGTTATTAAACTCTTTAGATGAAAGATCAGGAGGTTTTCATGGCCTAGGAATTTCGGCTGCTACAGGAGATATGACAGTAATTATAACTACATCAGGTACGGCAGTAGCTAATTTATTACCGTCAGCAGTGGAGGCAGACAGATCAAATAATCCTATTCTATTCTTAACAGCAGATAGGCCATCAAGATTAAAGAATTGTGGATCTAATCAAACTGTAAATCAAGAAGAATTCTTGGAATCCGTATGTAGAAAATGTATTAGAACAAATAAAAAAGGTTTACACCATATGGATGATTATGAAATTCAGGCGTTGATAAATACTATTAAAGAAAATAACTGTTCTTGCCCTGGTCCAATTCATTTAAACATTGCATTCGAGAAACCTCTTATGCTATCAAGAGATGAAAGAAGGCAAATTTTTGATTTGTTTGAAAAAAAATATCTTGAAAATGAATTAAAACAAATCAATAATAAAATCTCAAAGAAATTCACTAGGGCAAAATTAAATAAACGTTGTCTAATAGATATAAATAAATCTGGCATTATTATTGCAGGGCCATATCAAGGCTCGATTAAAAATCTTAAAGACTTTAATAATGCCCTAAAGAGGATGCAAGATCTGAGTGGATGGCCAATATTCGCTGACCCATGTTCTGGAATTCATATAAATACAAGAGGGATTATCAATAATTGGGAATTGATTATTTCAAATAAAAAAAAATTTATTAAATGTGATCAGTTGATAAGACTCGGACCGATGACATCTTCAAATAATCTAGAAGATTTTTTAATCAATTTTAAAGGTAAGCAAATTCTCATCAAAGAATCTGATTCAAGGAATCTTGACCCTTTAAAAAAAGCTTTCGAATATGAATTTGGTCTGAAGGAATATGTAAATCAACTTTTTGGTAAAAATGAATTTGAATCATTAGAAAAAAAACCTTTAATACCTTTAGCTAAGGGTTTGATTGATCGAGGAAAGGAAATAACTAGGATATTTAAAAATGAATATTTAAAAAGCAATAAGACAACAGAGTGTGCACTCGCAAATTTTGTTCCAAGAATTTGGCCAGAGAATTATCCAATAATGCTCTCTGCAAGTAGTCCTATTCGTGATTGGCTGACTTTCTCAGAAAATAAAACTTTATCAAGAAGATGTTTTAGCTTTAGAGGTGCATCTGGAATAGATGGAACATTATCACTCGCTTTAGGAATATCTAGAATACAAAGTCCACTTTTATTAGTAACGGGAGATTTATCTTTCTTACATGATATTAATGGATGGCTTATAGAGAATTGTTTTGAGGCGAAACTTACTATCCTTTTACTAGATAACAAAGGCGGAAATATTTTTAATAGACTATACAAAAATGATCTTAAATTAGAAGAAATTAATAAGTTATTTGTTATGCCAAGAATAATTAAATGGAAGAATATCGCAGAAACTTATCAAATACCCTATAAAAGTGTGACGGGATTAAATAATTTAAAAGAATGCCTAAAATGGAGTCTAGCCTTAGGAAAAGCTTCGATTATTAAAGTTAGTGTTGATACTGTTTATGAAATTTATCAAAGGAGAATAATATTTAATAGTATTTATGGGAATACAACTCCATAATAATGAAAGTTTTACCTGGTAAAAGTAATGTAAATTGGCAAGATTGGAAGACTTATGATGATATTTTGCTACATAAGTGTGATGAAGGTATAGCTAGAATTGCAATCAACAGGCCAGAGAAAAGAAACGCATTTACCCCCCAAACCATTGATGAACTTTGTGATGCTTTTAATTTAGTAAAGCATCATAAAGAAATTGGAGTTGTACTATTTACAGGTGCAGGTCCTGACAAAAAAGGAATTTATTCTTTTTGTTCAGGAGGAGATCAAAGTATTAGGGGCACTAATGGATATAAAGATCAAGAAGGCAATCAAAGACTTAATGTTCTTGATTTACAAAGACTCATAAGAACTTTACCTAAAATAGTTATTGCTTTAGTTCCTGGATTCGCAATTGGTGGTGGACAGGTTTTACATTTAATTTGTGATTTAAGTATAGCTTCTGAAAATGCAATTTTTGGTCAAACAGGTCCCAGAGTTGGTAGTTTTGACGCGGGTTTTGGTTCAGGTTATCTTGCAAGGGTTGTGGGACAAAGAAAAGCTAAAGAAATTTGGTTTTTGTGCAGGAAGTACTCTGCTAAGCAAGCTTTAGATATGGGTCTCATTAATGCGATTACAACTATTGATGAATTAGAAAATGAGGGGGTCAATTGGGCTAAAGAAATTTTATTTAATAGTCCCACTTCAATTCAAATACTAAAAGCCTCATTTAATGCTGAGCATGATGGGATAGCAGGCATTCAAGAATTATCTGGATATGCTACTCAGTTATTTTATTCAACTCCTGAAGCTCAAGAAGGTAAAGATGCTTTCTTACAAAAACGTCCTCCTGATTTTTCAGATTATGGTTGGACACCTTAATCGTCTATTATCTTTCAATATAGAAATTTTTGTAATTAATGAGAATTCTTTTCGCCGCGGCTGAATGTGCTCCAATGATAAAAGTTGGAGGTATGGGAGATGTGGTTGGCTCTCTCCCTCCATCTCTAATAAGTTTAGGACATGATGTTCGAGTTATAATTCCAGGCTATGGAAAATTATGGAGTATTCTCGACGTCTCTAATGAGCCGATTTATAAAGCGAATACCATGGGTGCTGACTTCGCTATTTACGAAACATTTCATCCTATAAAGAAATATAAAATTTATTTAGTGGCACATCCCGTTTTTGATTCTGAAAGAATTTATGGTGGAGATGATGAAGATTGGCGTTTTACTTTCTTTGCCAGTGCTACATCTGAATTTGCATGGAATTGTTGGAAACCTCAAGTTTTGCATTGTCATGATTGGCACACAGGAATGATCCCTGTGTGGATGCATCAAGATCCAGAAATCAGTACAGTTTTTACTATACATAATTTGAGATATCAAGGACCATGGAGATGGAAACTTGAAAAGATTACTTGGTGTCCCTGGTATATGCATGGAGATCATACAATGGCAGCCGCAATGCTCTACTCTGATAGGGTAAATGCCGTTTCTCCTACGTATGCCGATGAAATTAAAACAAATGAATATGGAGAAAAACTTGAAGGCCTTTTAAATTATATATCTGGCAAATTAAGGGGAATTTTAAATGGTATTGATCTTGATGAATGGAATCCTTCCAAAGATAAGGCATTGCCAGCAACATACGATATAAATAACTTAGAAGCGAGAAAGAAAAATAAAATTTTTCTTCAAAAAGAAATTGGTTTAGAAATGAATGAAGAAAAATATTTGTTAGGTATGGTTGGTCGTTTAGTAGATCAGAAAGGTGTTGATCTACTCTTACAGGTTGCGAGAAGATTACTCGCCTATACAGATTCTCAAATTGCTGTATTAGGTACCGGTGATCGTCAATTAGAATCTGGATTATGGCAGCTCGCTCTTGATTATCCGGGACGTTTCGCAGTTTACCTCACATATGATGATGCTCTTTCAAGACTTATTTATGGAGGCTCAGATGCTTTTTTAATGCCTAGTAGATTTGAGCCCTGCGGTATAAGCCAATTACTTGCTATGCGTTATGGATCTATTCCAATAGTAAGAAGGGTTGGAGGATTAGTTGATACAGTATTACAGCACGATCCAGAGAATGAATTAGGCACAGGATTTTGTTTTGATAGATTCGAACCTATAGATTTCTATACAGCTCTTGTCAGATCTTGGGAAGCTTTTAGACATAAAGAAAGTTGGAAAAAACTACAAAAAAGAGCTATGCAAAAAGAGTTTAGTTGGAAAAGATCTGCATTGGAATATGAAATCATGTATAAAGATGTTTGTGGGATAAAAGAACCCTCACCTGATGTGGCTGAGATAGAAAAATTTTCATTTGGCCAAGAGGCAGATCCCTCTTTAAAAAAAATTTAGTATTATTTGAATGACATTTTCTTTAACTGAAATTAATAATATTATTGGTTTTGAAAATTACAAAAGTCAAAGTGAAGAAGATTTAATTTTTAAAAAAATATCTATTGATAGTCGAAGTATTTTGCCTCAGGATCTTTTTATCGCTATTGAAGGAAATAATTTCGATGGTCATGACTTTATTTCAGATGTAATTAAAAAAGGTGTTAAAGCTGCAATTCTTAATAAGGAGAAAGAAAAAATAGCTCCAGAAAATTTTACTTACTGGGTAGTCGCAGATACAAGAGAGGCATTTCAAAAATTAGCTTTATATTGGAGAAAAAAATTAAATATTCCTGTAGTTGCAATTACTGGATCTGTAGGTAAAACAACAACAAAAGAAATTACAGGAGAAATAATGAAAAATATGGGAAAAATTAAAATTTCCTCTAAAAATAATAATAATGAAATTGGTGTAGCTAAGACCATTCTTGATAGTACTTATGAAGATAAACTTTTAATTCTTGAAATGGGTATGAGAGGAATTGGTCAGATTGAAAATTTATCAAAATTCTCAGAGCCAGATATCGCAGTTATTACGAATATAGGCACTTCTCATATTGGTCTCTTAGGTTCAAAAATAAATATTGCGAGAGCAAAATGTGAAATTGTTAAATATTTGAATCCAAAAGGTGTTGTAATTATTCCCTCAGATGATTTTTTATTGGAAAAAACTTTAAATAATCTTTGGAAGGGTAGAATTTTAAAAATTAATATATTCAAAAATAAGGAAAATGAGGGAAATGATTGTGATAAAAAAAATTTACTTTTAGGAATTTATGATGAATTAAGAGATTTAATAATTATTGATAATAAGGTCTTTCAAATATCATATAAGGGAATACATAATGTATTTAATTTTTTATTTGCCTATGCTATTTCGCAAGAGTTCGGGATTAAATTTAATAGCTATAATTCTTTTAATATCAAAAATTTAGAGGGCAGAAATAGAATAATAAAAAAAGATAAAGCCATTATCCTAGATGAGACTTATAACGCTTCCCCTGAATCTGTAAAGGCTTGTATCGCATTCCTTCTTAAATTCCCTGGGAATCATTTTTTAGTCCTTGGTAGTATGAAAGAATTAGGCAAAATGAGTACGCAATATCATTTGGAAATATTAAATTTAATAAACGAAGTTGATATTGAATGTTGTGTTTTTATTTGTGATTTAAATGAAGAAGAGAGTATAAAAGAAAAATTTTCTAGCCAAAAAGTAATATTTAAAAACGATAAATCAGATATTGCAAAAATTATAAATTCAAGAATAAACAAAAATGATTATCTTTTAATTAAAGGGAGCAGGCATTGGAAACTTGAGGAAATTATCCCATATATCATTTAATTACTTTTTAACCAGTTTTTTATATTTTTCTGCTTTGATCTTGAAATTCCTAATGTATTATCTTCAATATCTTTATTTATGACTGATCCTGCTCCAGTAGTTACGGAATTACCTATATCAACAGGGGCAATAAAAACTGTATTAGCTCCAATACTGCAATCTTCACCAATTTTTGTATTATGTTTTTTGAATCCATCAAAATTAGCAGTTATTGTGCCTGCCCCAATATTTGAAGATTTGCCAATTTTACAATCGCCAATATAACTCAGGTGATTTATTTTGACTGATTCATCAATAAAACTATTTTTGATTTCAACAAAGTTACCGACCTTAGAATTAGAAGATATTTCACTTCCAGGCCTTATATGACTAAATGGACCAATAGTTATATTTGACTTTATTTTTGAATCCAAGATTGTTGAATTAATAATTTTGCAATTACTTTTAATATTCGAGTCTTGAATAAAAGTATTTGGCCCAATGATACAATTCTTGGAGATTTTAGATTGGCCTCTTATATGTGTATTCGCCTCAATTAAAACATCCATACCTATTTCACAATTATCACTTATTGAGCAACTTTCAGGATTTATAAATGTTACTCCATTTAACATATGTTTTTGAATGATTTGTTTTTGTATAATTTTCTCACATTCTGCTAAGTGGACTCTATTGTTGACTCCTTGTAATTCTTCATCATTCTCAATCTCAAATGAAAAAGCTTTATCAACCATTGATATGGCATCCGTTAAATAGATTTCGTTTTGAGAATTATTACTTTTAAGTTTATTAATATTCTTTAATAGACTTTCCCAGTTAAAACAGTAAATACCAGAATTAATTAGTTGATTAAGACTTTCTTCAGGATTACAATCCTTTTCTTCAATGATCTTTTCAATTAAATTTTTTCTTTTAATAAATACTCTCCCATATCCATATGGGTCCTGCTTTTTAGTCGTAATTAATGAGACGTCAGCATTATTTGCATTGTTAAATTCGACTAGTTCTTTAAGGGTGTTACTTTTTATTAATGGGACATCTCCATTAAGAACTAATAATGTTCCTTTGAAGTTTATCAACTCTTTGGAAAGGACTTGAATTGCGTGTCCTGTGCCATTCTGTGGATACTGCAGAACAAAATTAATATCTTCAATTAATTCGGAATTTTGTAAAGAGTTTTCAACTTCATCAGCTTTATGCCCAGTGATAATAAATATTTTATTTGGATTAAGCTTATGGCTGGATTCTAGAACTCTCTCGAGAAGTGTTTTCCCTGAGATTTTGTGAAGTACTTTAGGTAATGAACTTACCATCCTTGTTCCTTTACCAGCGGCTAATATCGCAACAGCTAACATAATAATCTTTTGTTTATTTAAATTTAGCGGCTAAAAGCTTAATTGGTTATATCCCACTTTTTTCTCCATAAATTAGTATCTTTTAGTGTAGAAATAGTTTGTTCATCTTTCCTCCTCTTCAGAATCTCTTCAGATTTATTAATCCCTTTAGGATCTCTATAAGGAACAGATGATTTAGTATGAAGATGCTCTATTTGCATATTAGATAAATTTTCTATGTAAGGATTATCTTTAAATTCATTATTCTTAAGAGATCTTATCGCTAACGTTCCGCTACTCCAAGATTTATTATTTTTTTTTACTGGCTTTATATTAAATATTCTTAATTTAAGATCTAGAAATGTTTTTCGCACCGCGGCGGAAGAAGAATAGGTTAATAAGCTTCCTTCTGAATTAAGTTTTCCTATTACCTGGGAAAGAAATTCTGCTGACCAAATCTCAGGACATTTTTGAGGTGAAAATCCATCTAAAAAAATTACATCAAAATTAATGTCTTGAGGGATTTTTAAAATTCCTTTTCTAGCATCTTCCCATAGTAAGTCGCAATTATGGTTTTCATCTTTAAAAAAACCGCTTATCAGAAGAGAATTCAAGATATCAATAGTTTTCTTATCCCATAAGGCTTTAAAGCTTTCATTACTAAGTGCGTATTTTAGAGGACGTTTATCGATTTCTAGTCCGTACCATCTCAGGGAGGATGATTGTCTTTTTATATTCTTAAAAAGTAATGCAGAATTGTAACCTAGTCCAAAGCAAATATCTAAAACATTTAAAGACTTTCCTCTAAATCTATCTATACGTGCAGGATCAATAAATTTAGTTTGAGCCTCATTTAGTGCACCTAAATGAGAATGAAAGCTTTCATTATAAAATTCACTTTTTAATGATATGCTTCCATCATTGGTGATTATTTCGTTTAATTTATCCAATACGTAATTTATTCAAAATTTAGTAAGTCTTCTAGATCATTCCAAAAAGTAGGATAAGAAACGTTTGAAGCCTCAGATCTATTTATTTTTGATGATCCTTGTGCTAAAAGAGATGCTATCGCAAGACTCATGGCAATCCTATGATCAGTTTCGCTGTCTACCTCAGCCGCAATAAACTTTGAACCTCCATTAATTATTAATCCATCCTCTTTCTCCTCTATTTTTGCTCCAAATTTTTTCAATTGTCTGGCAATTACCTTAAGTCTATCTGTTTCTTTTACTCTTAGTTCTGATGCATCTTTAATCTGGGATATCCCATCACAAAAACAAGCTGCAACAGTGAGTATGGGAATCTCATCAATTAATTTTGGAAGAATGTCACCCTCGACAGTAAAAGGTTTTAGGGATCTAGAAGACCTTACATTAATACTTCCAATTGGTTCTCCTGCAATTAATGTTTGATCTTTTATTTCATAACTACATCCCATCTTATCCATTATCTCTAATATGCCTGTTCTTGTAGGATTTAAACCTACATTTTTTATTGTAATGTTCGAATTAGGAATTATTGATGCAGCAATCATCCAGAATGCTGCAGAGCTTATGTCGCCAGGGATCACAATTTTTTGTCCAATTAAATCTCTTCCAGGATTTATAACAATGTTTCTTCCAAACTCGCCCCTTATTTGAAGGTCTGCTCCAAAGGCTTTTAACATTCTTTCAGTATGGTCTCTCGAAGATGCAGGCTCAATTACTGATGTGGGACCATTCGCCGTTAAACCTGCTAAAAGAATTGCAGATTTGACTTGTGCACTTGCAACTGGAGTACCTATGACACAACCTTTTAATTTTTCTCCAACAACGGTAATTGGTGCCTTATTCCCATTTTCTCTCCCAAAAAGTTTACCGCCCATCATCCTTAAAGGCTTGCATACTCTATTCATAGGCCGCTCGGAAAGAGATTTATCGCCTTTTAAGATAAAGCTTCGCCCTTTTGAAGCCGCTAGTAAACCCATTAGAAGTCTCATTGTAGTTCCTGAATTTCCGCATTCAAGAATTTCAGTAGGTTCAGAAAAACTATCAAGTCCAATACCATTGATCGTAAATGGTTGATCCTCAATAATCTCAGGTATATTTACTCCCAGTCTCCTCAAACATTCAGCCGTAGATAATGGATCCTCAGAATATAAAAAGCCTTCTATATAAGTTTCTCCTCTAGCAATACTTCCTAAAATAAGTGCTCTATGAGAAATAGATTTATCTCCTGGTACCTTTATAATCCCTTGAAGATAGCCCCCACCTTTTAATATTCGGTTTCGGTTCATTTTTATGGAATAAATAGAGAGTAAATAGTTTTTTAATTTTTACTCAATGTATTACTTAAGATGATATCAATTAAATACATATAAATTAATTTTAAAAATTTAAATTAAATTATTTTTAAAACTGGATTAATTAACCATAAAACAATTTATGTAATCTATAATTATACAAAAATACTTGAGTGACAATTAATCTTACTTATTATCATGTTGCATCTGATGTCCCAGATAGAGACTCGCAAATAGCGATTGTTATTGATGTTTTACGGGCCACAACAACAATCTCTTGGGCTTTGACAAATGGTGCAGATTCTATAGAGGTATTTGCCGATCTTGATTTGCTTAGAAAAAAAGCAGATAAATGGGACTCTAAAAAAAGATTAATGCTTGCTGAAAGAGGTGGAAAAAAAATTAAGGGTTTTGATTTAGGTAATTCTCCTTTATCCGTCACAAAAGATATCGTTGCTGGAAAAAGATTATTCATGAGTACTACTAATGGAACGAAATCTCTGCAAAAAGTTCAAAACAGTGAATATTTATTTTCAATGGCTTTAACAAATAGAAAAGCAGTAGGGGATAGAATAATTTCTCTAGATAAAAATGATGTTCTAATACTTGGCAGTGGTTGGGAAGGTTCTTATTCACTAGAAGATTCCCTTGCTGCAGGAGCTTTAGCTGATTATCTTATCAATAATTATAATTCCAAAATTAATATAGTTAATGATGAATTAAATAGCGCATTGGCATTATGGCACTATTGGAAAGAAGATATACTAAAGTGTCTAAAGACAGCAACTCATGGTAAAAGGTTGACAAGCATTGGTAATTATGAGGATGATTTTAAATGTTGCTCTCAACTAGATTGTCTTAATATAGTTCCTACTCAAGTTGAGAAAGGTGTTATTAGAGCTTCTTAAATTATGAGATTATTTATTTGGAGTAAGAGTCTTGACTGATTTTCTTGTAGCAGCTTTGCAAATAACTAGTAGTTCCAATATTGACTCTAATTTTGCTGAGGCTGAAGAACAAATTGAGCTTGCCTCTAGACGAGGTGCAGAGCTGATTGGTTTGCCTGAGAATTTTGCTTTTTTAGGTGAAGATTATGAGAAATTAGAACTTGCTTCTGAATTGTCAATTAAATGCTCAAATTTCCTTAAAACAATGTCTCAAAGATATCAGGTTTTTCTTTTAGGGGGAGGTTATCCTGTCCCAGCGGGAGACCAAAGTCATATCTTAAATAGATCTGCATTGTTCGGTAAAGATGGTCAAATTTTAGGGGAATATGACAAGATTCATTTATTTGATGTTGATTTGCCTGACGGAAATTTATATAAAGAATCTTCTACAATATTGTCTGGATCAGAGAAACCACCTGTAATTGATATCCCGGGTTTATGTAAGGTCGGTTTATCTATTTGTTATGATGTTAGATTTCCTGAACTATATAGATATTTATCAGAAAACGGAGCTGAACTTTTAATGATTCCAGCGGCATTTACTGCATTTACAGGAAAAGATCACTGGCAAATACTTCTTCAAGCAAGAGCAATTGAAAATACTGCTTATGTAGTTGCTCCGGCTCAGACTGGGATTCATTATGGAAGGAGGCAAAGTCACGGACACGCGATGGTAATCGATCCATGGGGCACAGTCCTATCAGATGCAGGAAAGACGCAAGGAGCAGCCATAGCTCCCGCAGATAAATCTAGGGTTAGAAAAATTAGAGAACAGATGCCGAGCTTAAAGCACAGGAAACCAAGTCTATTTGTTTGAAAATGACAAAATTCTTTCTGAATAAATCTACTCGTTTTCTGCCGTTAATATTTATATTAAATTGTTTAACTTTTGAAGCTCACTCATCAAGTGCTTTAGCAGCTTGGTCTTTTAGTTCAGATGGAGTTTTAGAGTTAAGAACTAAACCAAATGCAAAATTAAAGGCTTTCTTCCAGAAGGCAAATGATTCATTCGGAGATAGATTTTGGATTGACTTTCAGGGAGAATTACAAACCCCAAGGACTATTAAAGGAAACGGCCCAGTAAAAGAAATAAGACTTGGGAAACCCAGTCAAGGCAAAACAAGATTCGTTATTGAATTTAATCAAAGTACAAATTTAAAACCATTAAATTGGACATTAATAGGCAAAGATGAAAACAGTTGGAAAATTAAGATTGCTTCCTTCCCAAGAAATTCTTTTAAGAGTCTTAGTGAAGGAATAGTAAATAGTCCAAAAGTTGGAATGAAAAAGTCTTTTAATAACACAGAAATAAAAAGGGTTCAATCCACTTTTTCAAATTTACCTTCGGTTCAGAAAAGTAAATTCTATGTTGTAATTGATCCTGGTCATGGAGGACCTGATTCAGGAGCTATTGGAATAAATGGATTAAGAGAAACTGATATTGTTTTAGATGTTTCTAAGAAAGTTACAGCTTTGCTAGAAGAGAAAGGTGTAAAGGTGAAAATGACAAGAAGTAGTGAAGTAGATCTTGACTTGTCTCCAAGAGTATCTTTTGCTAATCGAACTGATGCTGATATTTTTGTAAGTATTCATGCAAATGCGTCAAGAGGTAAAAAGAGAAGTATTAATGGTTTAGAAACTTTTTATTATGATGGTTGGAAAGGAAGGCTCCTTGCTCAAAAAATTCAACAAGAAATATTGAAAGTATCTCCCGGAAGTCCAGATAGAGGTGTACGGAGAGGAAGCTATTATGTTATTAGAAAAACTAATATGCCTGCAGTACTTGTTGAGATAGGATTCGTTACAGGAAAACTTGATGCTAGAAGACTTGAAAAAAGTTCCCACAGAAATAGAGTGGCTTATGCTATTGCAAAGGGTATACTTGAATATCTTAGAAGAATAGGTTGAAACTTAAATTAGGTATTTTTGATAGCGGCATTGGTGGATTTACAATCCTCAATTCATTACTTATCAGAAATAAAGGTATAGAAGTTATATATTTAGGAGATATTGAGCGTAATCCTTACGGAGAAAAGAATCCAGAAGAGATAAGAATCTTTGCTTCAGAAATATGTAATTGGTTTGATGACAAAAATTTAGATGCTTTATTAGTAGCTTGCAATACTACAAATTCTTTAGCTCTTGATATTTTAAGAAATAAATTAAAAATTCCTTGTTTTGACTTAATAAACTCTGTTTCTGAAGTTATTTCAACTAAAAGAATCGGAGTACTTGGGACCTCTGCAACTGTAAAATCATCCTTGTATAAAAATATTATTGAGTCAAAGAATAAAAATATAAAGGTATTTCAGCAATCATGTCCTGAATTTGTCTCTGAGATTGAAAAGATAAATCTAAATTTTGAAAAGATTAATCAACTTTCTGAAATTTATTTAAAGCCATTATTGGTTCATGATATTGAAGAAATAATTTTAGGATGTAGTCATTTTCCTCTTATTCACGATATTTTAAGAAGCAAAATCCCATCAGAAATTATAATTACTGATCCATCGGTAGCATTAATAAATAAATTTAATCAATACTTTTACGATGAAGAAATAATTTCTAAAGAAATACCTTCATATGAAGATGTTAATTTTTTTGTTACAGGAAAACTTGAAGAATTTTCTATTAAAGTATCAAATTGGCTAGAAATAAATAAAAAAATTAGCTTAGTCAACCTACGAAGAGACACTTGATTCCTTTAATATATAGAAGAGGATAAATATGACTACAGTAACACAACTATTACAACCAGTTGAGAGAGATCTAGAAGAACTCATCTTGGAATTGAAAAACTTAATTGGAGCAGGGCATCCAATTCTGCAAGCTGCTGCTGAACATCTTTTTGCTGCGGGAGGAAAAAGATTGCGCCCTGGGATTGTTTTACTTATTTCAAAAGCTATTTCTGCAGATTCTTCATTATCCATTAAACATAAAAGATTAGCCGAAATAACCGAAATGATTCATACAGCTTCTTTAGTGCATGATGACGTTGTAGATGAAGCTTCAATTAGAAGAGGAGTGGAAACTGTTCATAGCAGATTCAATACAAGAGTGGCCGTCTTGGCTGGAGATTTTTTATTCGCTCAAGCGAGTTGGCACTTGGCCAATTTAGATAATGTTAATGTTGTTAAATTGTTGAGTAGAGTAATAATGGATCTTGCAGAGGGGGAAATAAAACAAAATCTAAATAGGTATGATTCAGCGCAAACTTTTTCAAAATATATTAATAAAAGCTACTGCAAAACAGCTTCTTTAATAGCTAATAGTTCAAAAGCAGCCGGAGTTCTAAGTGATCTTAGTAATGAAAAACTAGAAATGCTTTATGAATTTGGAAAGAACATAGGCTTAGCTTTTCAGGTAGTTGATGATATTTTGGATTTCACAGGAAATGACAAACAACTTGGAAAGCCAGCTGTAAGTGATCTCGCGAGCGGATATTTAACTGCTCCAGTTTTATATGCTTTAGAAGAAAACAAAAATTTATCGGTATTAATCAATAGAGAATTAGCACAAGAAGATGACCTAAGCAGTGCACTAGAGATAATCATGAATAGCGATGCTATAGAAAGATCTAGAAAATTAGCTGAGAAATTTGCAACTCTCTCAAAAGATGCAATTGCATGGTTACCTGAATCTGATTCAAAAATAGCTTTGCTCTCATTACCTGATTTTGTTTTAAGTCGTCTTTACTAATAAAAAAAAATTTAAAGTTACTAAATACCATTAAATTTTTGTGAAAAGTTAAAAATTTTTGCTTAAATTTAGAGAAAAGCTTTTTTTAAATGGAATTAGATAAGACAAATTCAATTAACAATATTCTAGAGGAAAATAGAATTTTCCCTCCTTCTCAAGAATTCTCAAGCCAAGCCAATATAAGCAGTAATGATGATCTAATTTCTATAAAAGAAAAAGCCAAAAGAGATCCAAATGTCTTTTGGGATTCTCTAGCTAAATCTGAGTTGGAGTGGTTCGAATCCTACAAAACTGTTTTAGATAAAACAAATAGGCCATTTTTTAAATGGTTTAAAGAGGGTAAAATTAATATTTCTTATAACTGTCTAGATAGACATATTAAAAATGGGATTGGGGATAAAACTGCCCTTATATGGGAAGGTGAACCAGGAGATTGTAAAAAGTTTTCTTATAAAGAACTATTAGTTGAAGTATGTAGAACAGCTAATGCTTTAAAAAGTCTGGGAGTTAAAAAAGGAGACTTGATATGCATTTATATGCCAATGATTCCCGAGGCTATGATTGCGATGTTAGCTTGTGCGAGAGTTGGGGCACCCCATTCAGTCGTTTTTGGTGGCTTCTCATCAGAGTCTTTAAAGGATAGATTGGTTGACGGTAATGCTAAATTTGTCATAACAGCTGATGGAGGTTATAGAAAAGATAAGATTATTGAACTTAAAAAAGCTGTAGATGCTGCCATTGAATCAGGAGCGCACGAGGTAGTTGAGAAAGTTATTGTTGTTAAAAGGACTCAAAAAGAAATTCCAATGAAGGGAGGAAGAGATGTTTGGTGGCATGAATTATTAAGTGACCAAGATGATTGGTGTGAAGCAGAGGTAATGAATAGTGAGGATAGGCTATTTATACTTTATACATCCGGATCAACAGGTAAACCGAAGGGGGTAGTCCACACCACGGCTGGTTACAATTTGTGGTCTCATATCACTTTTAAATGGGTCTTTGACATAAAGGACGATGACATATATTGGTGTACTGCTGATGTTGGTTGGATTACTGGTCATTCATATATTGTTTATGGCCCCCTTTCTAATGGGGCGACTACACTTATGTATGAGGGAGTTCCAAGGCCTTCAAATCTAGGAGCTTTTTGGGAAATTGTTCAGAAATATAAAGTTTCTATTTTTTATACAGCTCCTACTGCAATCCGAGCATTCATGAAGTTTGGTAGAGAGATCCCTGATAAATATAATCTTTCAAGTTTGAGGCTTTTAGGAACAGTTGGAGAACCAATAAATCCTGAAGCATGGGTTTGGTATAGAAATGTAATAGGTAAAGATAAATGTCCTATTGTTGATACTTGGTGGCAAACAGAAACAGGAGGTATTATGGTTAGCCCAATACCAGGTGCAGTCTCTACAAAGCCAGGCTCAGCAACATTGCCGTTACCTGGGATTGAAATTGAGATTGTTAGTAGAGATGGTAATAAAGTAAAACAAAATGAAGGAGGTTATTTAATAATTAAAAAGCCATGGCCAGGAATGATGCGCACAATTCATGGTAATCCAGAAAGATATGTAAAAAACTATTGGGAATATATACCTCAGAAAGATCAAGAAAATGTTTATTTTGCTGGAGATGGAGCAAGGATTGATGATGACGGATATTTATGGATCATGGGAAGGGTTGATGATGTAATAAGTGTTTCTGGTCATAGGTTAGGAACTATGGAAATAGAGTCTGCATTAGTTAGTCATAAATCAGTTGCTGAAGCTGCAGTTGTTGGAAAGAAAGATGATGTAAAGGGTGAAGCTATAGTTGCGTTTATTTCTTTAGAAAAAGATTGTAAGACATCACAAGATCTAATAGTAGAATTAAAAAATCATGTTGTAAAAGAGATTGGAATTATTGCTCGGCCTGAAAAAATAATTATTTCTGAAGCCCTGCCTAAGACAAGAAGCGGAAAAATAATGAGGAGAATTCTGAGATCTCTTGCAGCTGGAGAAGAAATAAGTGGAGATATTAGTACTCTAGAAGATAGTTCAGTTTTAGAAACTTTAAAAGAAAATTCTTAATTTAGATTATCTATAATTGTTGATATCTTGGTAATTGCTTTTTTCTTAAAATTATCATCCGCCCATTCTCCAATATAATTTTCTCTTAAACCAGCACTTGCTATAAGTGTATGGTTACCTTTCATCATAATCCCATTAGAATTATCATTTACTCTTTTTTTTAAGCATGAGAGAAGTGATTCTGTTTGATCTAAATTATCTGAATCAAATTTTATTAATAAATTATTATTCTGTATGTATGTTTTTTCTATGATATTGAATGTTTTTTGAGGGCTTGGACTAAATTCGCTATTGAAATCTAAATTTTTAGAAATCTTTTTTAGAAATGGTATTGATTTACTTGCACTAAAATTATTAAAGCTTATTGAGATAAATCGTTCACAATTTCTTCCACCATCAGGAGCTATTAGATGCAATTTGCAGCCAAGGCTATGACCTATTCTTAGTGTTGAAAGATTTCGATTTAATCTTTTAGATAGTATTTCTTTGCAGATCTTAAAATCTTTCCAAGCTTTAATAGATAGTTCTTGGTGATCAAATTGAGGAATATATTTAAATGCATGCACTGCATAATTTTTTCTTATTAAGCTTTCAATAAACCTCTTGTATGTAATATCAGGATTAGATGCTAGATAACTGCCACCTATGAATTCAATGATTTTTTTAGGATTTGCGGGCCAGAAGCAATAAATATTAAATTGAAATTTTTTAAATACCATTTTGATTCTTAAACTAATTAACTAATTGAAGAAAATTTATTGAGGTTCAAGTTTAATTAATTAATATTAATTTAGAAGAAAAATGCTCTAAATGCGTCAACATATCATTAGATATTTTTTTAAAATTGGAAACCTTTAATAAAAAAAATTTAGATCAACTTGATTTTCTTAAAAATAATGAATCTGCAAATAATCAAATTAATAAAGCCTCTTTAGAGGTGAATAATCAAAAAGTAAAAGCTCAAAAAGATAAAGGGATAGAAAAAATTTTAATTCTTGATACTGAGACAACTGGTCTGGATGAGAGTAAAGAGGAGGTAATTGAGATAGGGTGCATCCTATTCCATGTTGGTTCAAAATCTGTCTTGTCACAAGCTTCATTTCTTTTACCGGTAAGTAAAAATGATGCAGCTCATATTAATGGAATAAATTCAGATATCTCAAATATCCCACAGCCTTGGGAAAAAGGGATGGATTTCTTTTTAAGCCTAGTGGATTCTTGTGATTTGATTATTGCCCATAATGTGGAATTTGATAAAAAATGGTTTGGCAGAGGTAGGCTGCCTTTGTTAAGAAAAAAATGGTTATGTAGCTTAGAAGATATTAATTGGTCTTTTAAAAAATCATTAAAATCAAGGCCTTCAGTAACTGATCTTGCACTTTCGTTTGGAGTTCCAGTTTGGAATTTGCATAGAGCTTTATCAGATTGCTTCTACTTATCAGAAATTTTTAAAAGATGTGAGAATTTAGAGGAGCTTTTGTTAAAGGCAACAGAACCAAGATATCTATATAAAGCAATAGTTAGTTATGAAGATAGATCACTTGCAAAAAATGCTGGATTCCGATGGAATAGCCCAATCCAAGGAGCTTGGACTAGAAAATTATCTGAAAATGAAGCAATAAAATTAGATTTTGAGGTCCAAATTCTTAATAATTGATTTTAATTTAATCTATCAGTCAATATTACATGGCATCCATAAACTTCCCATTTTATGAGCACCCTTGCAATTAATTTTCTTCGCCATTTTTTCGGCCTCTTCTTTATTTTCAAAAAGCATTTTTTCCTTTGTTAGAGATTTTGTATTTTTAGATGAAGAATGAGTGTGATGTCCTGATGATTCAGACCTTGGAGAATATTCCCATACTCCCATAGTAGTGATTCCTGAAGAAATAATTCCCATCCCAACTATTGATAAATTTACTATCCCCATTGCTACTGCTCCAAAAGAAAAAACTCCCATGGGTACAATACCAATGCTTATTACTCCCATAGGCACAATGCCAATAGAAATGATCCCTAATGGTGCTATGCCAAAAGCAATTTTTTTTGGTTTAGATCCACAATGCTGGTTGTCTTTGTTTGAATTTATTTCCAAGATTTTTTATAAATGTTAAAATTAGGATTATTACATAGTGAGTAATTCTAAAAATCTTATTTTACTCAATATTAAAAACTTGAATTATTTTTAGAATCTTGGATAAATTTAAAAATCTTAGAGGGACATTTGATTTACTTCCTTCCCAATTAGTAAAGTGGCAAAATATTGAAAACATAATAAAAATCCAATTGAATAGATCTTTTGTAAAAGAGATAAGAACACCTATATTGGAAATGACTGAATTATTTACAAGAGGTATTGGTGAAAATACTGATGTAGTAAGTAAGGAAATGTATACTTTCAAAGATAGAAGCGATAGGTCTTGTACCCTCAGACCAGAAGGAACTGCATCAGTAGTAAGAGCTATCATAAATAACGGCTTATCGGCTAAACCACAGCAAAAATTATGGTATATGGGGCCGATGTTTAGATATGAGCGACCTCAGGCTGGAAGACAACGACAGTTTCACCAATTTGGAGTTGAATTTATTGGATATGAATCTTATAGAAGTGATGTTGAAATTATTTCTTTGGCATGGGATATATTGCAAAAATTGGGAATAAATGACTTAAATCTAGAAATAAATAGTCTTGGAAATACAAATGATAGATTAAATTATCGGAAAGCTTTTTCTAAATTTCTTGATAAAAACTACTCCTCTTTAGATTTGGATTCTCAAAAAAGGGTTAATAAAAATCCTATGCGAATACTTGATACTAAAAACAAAGATACTATTGAAATTCTTAAAAAGGCTCCATTATTAATTGATTTTTTATGTGATGAGAGCTTAATGAGATATTCTCAAATCAAAGAACAATTAAAGTTTTTAAATATCCCCTTTGAAGAGAATTATAAGTTAGTAAGAGGTTTAGATTATTACACTCATACTGCTTTTGAAATTACAAGTGGATCTTTAGGATCACAAGCAACTATTTGTGGGGGAGGTAGATACGATAATCTAATAAAGCTTATGGGAGGAAATGATACACCTGCTATTGGTTTTGCAATAGGGCTAGAAAGATTAATGATATTAGCTGGCGAAGAATATGAAAATGATAGATTAGTTGATATTTATCTAGTGAATAAAGGTTCAAGTGCAGAAAATCTTGCTCTTGAGTTAACAAGGAAATTACGAAAAATAAACATTATTACTGAATTAGATACAAGTGGTACTTCTTTCTCTAAACAATTTAAAAAGGCAAATAGGCTTAAGGCAAGAAGTGTTATAGTCATTGGTGAGGAAGAGGCATTTAAAAAGGAATTCATCATTAGATTATTTAATGATCGAGAGCAAGATAATAAAGAAAAAAGAATTTCTTTTGATAATTATCATGAATTAGTGAAATGGCTAAAAACTAATATAAGAGAAGATTTATAGGGGCTTAAATATGATAAGTTTAATTTTTTCTATAATCTCAATTTTGCATTTAAGATCTCTTAGAAGCTATAAGACTTTTTTAAAAAAGAAAAAAAGTTTTGAATTTAATAGAAAAAATTTATATGAATGGATGAATTTAACTAAAAAAGAAAGATACAATCTTTCAAAAAGTGATTCAGATAATTACTTAAATAGAAGAAAGGATCTCTTAGATAAGATTAGGAAAGAATATAAAACATTAAAAAAATAAATTTAATGAACCTTTACTGGACACATAAAAATCATTTTTGTGGTTTAAAACACTTTATTGTGGTTAATGAATTAGAAATAAATAAAAATTGTTTTTTAGAATTGGTTTCAGTCTTAGACTCAAATATAAATTTGACAATATCAAAAATAGAATTAGAAAAATCAGTGGAGTGGATTCCTGGTTGGAAAGATGTTAGTAAAAGTGATTCAATATCAGAAGAATATCAATGCATAAAAGAACTTTTTAGAGAAGAAAATTGCAAAGGAGTATTTATTAATGAAGATTCGCCATTTAACATTTCTTAATTCTTTTCATGTAAAGTTGATTCTTGATTTTTTGAATTCCTTTCAGGCACTTGTTCTTAAAAAATTTATTATTTTTCAATAAAATTGACCCTTCCTAATGGCGTAGATAAGCGTTATTAAGGAATAATAATATTTAGAAAAATGTTAGGAAATCTATGGACTTCTTCTAGATCAGCTTCTGAAAAACTAGGTCTCAGTGAAATACAGCTTTCTAATATGAGAGAGAATGGTACATTCAAACCAGGAATACATTGGAAGAGCTCTCCTCTTGTACAAATCAAACCTTGGAATCCAGAAGCAGTTTATAATGTTAAATTGTGTATGAAAATTATTAAAAATAATCAATATAATAAATTGAAATTTAAAGATGCGGCCTAATAAATCTTTATGCAATTAAATTTTCATCTTTGCAATCTAAAAGCGAACTTTGAAGAATGGGGTATAAGTTGATCATATTTATATATTGCTTTGATTTTCTATAATTTTCAGCAGCTTTCTTATAATGAATTTCAGATTTCATTTCCAGTGAAAATTTCTTTAGTGGTTTTTGAGAAATCGTCATAAGATTAATAAGCCTATTTTCGTTTTAATAATTGTTTTTCAATGAGGCAATATGTCTTGGTACTTTTTTTAACATAAAGAAAAGTTTTGTCAGGATAGTAAGATTTTATGAAAAAAAAAGAATTTTTATTAGATCAAAAATTATTTATTTCGGACGAAAAATGCTCTTAAAATAGGTTTTAACTAACTTTTTCGGTTTTTATTAATTAATTTAATTTGGTTTGGATTTTTTCTTACCATTAATAACCTTTACAATTTTGTTGTGAAATAAGCTGTTTGGTTAAATTTAAAGTATTCTCAAAACGTTTAAGCTAATCACTTCCTAAATGCAAACCTATGGAAATCCAGATGTCACCTATGGATGGTGGGCTGGTAATTCAGGTGTAGCAAATCGCTCAGGGAAATTTATTGCTGCTCATGTAGCTCATGCAGGATTAATTGTTTTCTGGGCTGGTGCTTTCACCCTTTTTGAACTTTCACGATTTGACCCAAGTGTTCCAATGGGACATCAACCTCTTATCGTTCTTCCTCACTTAGCAACTCTAGGAATAGGGTTTGATGCTAATGGTGTAGCTATGGGAGATACAAAACCAGTAATAGCTATTGCTATTGTTCACCTCGTATCTTCAATGGTGCTTGCAGCTGGTGGACTTCTTCACTCACTTCTTCTACCCTCTAATTTAGAAGAATCTGAAGTTGGAAGAGCTAGAAAATTCAATATTGAATGGGATAACCCAGACAAATTGACATTTATTCTCGGTCATCACCTAATCATTCTTGGATTTGCTGTTATAGCTTTTGTTGAATGGGCAAGAGTTCATGGAATTTATGACCCAGCAATTGGTTCTGTTAGACAAGTTGAATATGAATTGAACTTGGCCAAAATATGGAATCATCAAACAGACTTTTTAACAATCGATAGTCTTGAAGAAGTTATGGGGGGTCATGCTTTCTTGGCTTTTGTTGAGATAACAGGTGGTGCTTGGCATATTGCTACAAAGCAAGTTGGTGAATACACTAAATTTAAAGGCAAAGGACTTCTTTCTGCTGAAGCTGTATTATCTTGGTCTTTAGCTGGTATAGGCTGGATGGCTATTGTTGCAGCGTTCTGGAGTGCATCAAATACTACAGTTTATCCAACAGAATTTTTTGGAGAACCTCTTGAATTGAAATTTAGTATTTCTCCTTACTGGATTGATACTGTTGACTTGGCTGATGGAGAATATACTTCAAGAGCTTGGTTAGCAAATGTGCATTATTACTTTGGTTTCTTCTTTATACAAGGTCATCTATGGCACG
>CAYSSQ010000003.1:0-67863 GCA_964433825.1 uncultured Prochlorococcus sp.
AAGAGCCATGATAGACAGCATAAAATGAAGAAATTATTGCGAGCAAGGATTGTGCGGTGCAAATATTGCTAGTAGCTTTTTCTCTCCTTATATGTTGTTCTCTGGTTTGCAAGGCTAATCTTAAAGATTTCCCACCCTCTTTCGTAACACTCTCGCCCACAATTCTTCCTGGAATAAGCCTTTTGAATTTATCGCTACATGCGAAGAAGGCCGCATGAGGCCCTCCAAATCCTATAGGCACTCCAAATCTTTGCATGGTTCCTATTGCAATATCAGCTCCTAATGCAGCAATTGGTTTAATTAATATTTGTGCAAGGGGATCAATAGAGACACAGGCAAATATATCAAATTTATGAGCTCTAGAAATGAGAAATGAAGGATCAAATAAATCACCATTTTGACCAGGTAATTGTATCAGCATTCCAAAAGTAGAATTTGTGAACTCAGGATTATATGAATTAAACCTTTTCAAGGTTATCCCTAAAGGACGGGCACGAGTCAGCAAAACGTTATAAGTATGATTATAAACTGATTCATGAACCAAGAAAATATTTGCAGATTTATTTTTTCTAGCAGAAAAAGCTACTGTCATGGCTTCAGCAGAAGCGGTACCCTCATCTAGCAAGGAAGCATTTGATATTGAGAAGCCAGTTAATTCGCATATTAGAGTTTGAAAATTAAATAGAGCTTCCAATCTACCTTGAGATATTTCGGCTTGATATGGAGTATAAGATGTGTACCATCTTGGATTTTCTAATATATTTCTTTCAATCACATTAGGTGTATGAGTCCCATAGTAACCCAGACCAATCAAAGATCTATTTACTTGATTTTTCTTTGCAATAGTATGTAAATCTTTAAGAGCTTTTGATTCTGAACATCCTTTAGGCAGATTTGAATAAGATTTAGATTTTGTTTTAATATCCGGCGGTATTACTTCTTGTATAAAATGCTCTAAAGTATCAAAGCCCAACTTCTGGAGCATATTTTTTTGGTCATTATCATCAAGTCCTAAATGTCTATTAATAAACAAATCAGAATACTTTTCTAGCTGCATGTTGAACTTTTTTTTATAAAATAGCCGATTTCAACAAAAATGCTTTAATTTGGTGCAACCTTTGATTGATATTCACATGAATTCATTAAATCCGCTGATGAAAAATCTTTTATTGGTTTAACAATCAAAAGCCAGCCTTGTTCAATAGGGTCATTTTGGAGGATTTCAGGATTATCAATAACATTATCATTTCTTTCAATTATTTCTGCATCAAATGGTAAATAGACTTCTTCGACAGCTTTGACTGATTCAATTGTGCCAAAAGTTTCACCTTTTTCTAAAGTAGAACCTTTTTCTCTTAATTCAACGAAAACGATATCACCTAATTGATCAACAGCAAATTCGCTGATGCCTAACTTAATTAGTCCATTTTCTCTCTTAACATATTCATGAGTATCTGCATAAAGAAAATCATCTGGAAATTTGTAAGTCATTAAATTTAATTGAAAAATAAAAATTCCCTATTTATGAGGTTATTATCTAATAAATCAGATAATAATTGAATTAATGCAATTTTGACATGCGATATGTGGGAACCCCCTTGAATGAAAATATTATATGGTTCTCGCATAGGAGAATCTGCTGAAAATTCACTTGTGCTTCCCTCTATAAAAGTCCCGCCTGACATTATTAAACTAGAATCATATCCATTCATTTCAGCGGGGATCACATTTAAAAAAGAGTCAATAGGAGATGACTTTTGAAATGACTGACAAATATTTTGAACAAGTTGTGGACTTCTTAGTTGAATAGCTTGAATAATATCTGATCTGTAAGAACCTGGATTTGGAAGAACACTAAATTCTAAACGTTTAAAAACTGCGGCAATCAAATCTGCAGAATTCAAAGATTCAGTGACCATTTGAGGAGCCAAAAATAAACCTTGCAAAATCAATCTGCCAAGACCAAAATTTATACCTGCATTACTTCCTATTCCTGGACAAGTTAAACGATAACAAGCAAGATCAACCAAATCAGCATCACCGGCAACATAACCACCAGTAGGAACTATTGTTCCTCCAAGATTTTTTATTAATGATCCTGCTACTATATTCGCTCCATTTTTAATTGGTTCACTATCTTCCACTAGTTCTCCATAACAATTATCGACAAAACAAATACAATTTGGATTAATTGAATGGACTAATGTACAAATTTTTTTAATTTCTTCATTGGTGAGAGATTTTCTCCACGTATATCCACAACTTTTCTGAATAAAAACAAGCTTACAATTAGTATTATTTATCTGATCAGCTATCTTTTCTGCATAATTTTTGTCATGATTTATATCAATTTGCCTATATTTAACTCCAAATTCTTTTAAAGAACCTTGCCCATTACCCCTTAATCCTATAACTTCTTCCAACGTATCGTAAGGGCTTCCTGTTACAGACAACATAATTTCATCAGGCCTAAGGATGCCAAACAAAACAGATGCTATAGCATGTGTTCCACTAACATATTGCATTCTTACTGCTGCTTTTTGTGCATGAAATAATTTAGCAAAAACCTTATCAATCTTTTCTCTTGAAATATCATTATATCCAATGCCAGTTGAGGATTGAAAATGACTGGTAGAAATTTTCTCTTCTTGAAAAATATTTAATATTTTTTCTAATTTTAAAATAACCTCTCTATTACGAACCTCATATATTTGACTTAATTCATCATGGATAGATGAAATAAAATTATTAATCAGTTGGTAGTCTTTAGATCTATTGAGCATCCTTTAAAAAATAATTTTCTTTTAGTAAAACTTTATCTCTCAATTCTTTAAGAAAAGCATTTGGGCCACCATTTTTAAACAAACCCAATTTTCGCGAAGCTTCATACAAATCTAAAAGTTCGCCATCTAATTCTTCTGCAGAGTAATCTTTTAATCCTGCAACTACTTCTGCAAAACGATCTCTCCTTGATATTTTTGTTACTGAATATGCATTCAAAACACTTGCCTTACATTGCCGCCATGGTCGATTCTGACAGAAATGATCAGACAAAGCTTCGCTTAATTTTGAAGCCTCATCATCTTCAATAAACCAATCAAAAGAAGATGGTAAATTCTTTAATCCAACAAAGATTTCAAATAGCTCTCCAGCAGAAAGTGGATCTCCTTTATCATTCTTTAACGGATAAGAGGATTCCTGCAATATCTTCCATAACTCTGGATGCGAGCTTTCTAACTGATCCCTTATCAAATCGACGCCTTGATCAAGAATCGTATTAACCTGAGCTAATGCTAAAAAAACTTCTGGCCCTGGCGAAGATAATTTCCCATTGCGCAAATTAGAAATCTGTGAATTATGAACCCTTCCTAAATCAAGAATTTCTGAAATAAGTGGCAAAACTTTATGAGACCATGCATTTCTTTCATGCCAAATATGTATCAAATGAGCCATTGCCCTACGACCACTTGATAACTTATCGCGATATCCTAGACTCACAGATCAGTAAACGAATCAATAGTATAGTATGATAATATTCCATATCGGCACATTTGAAAACAACTTAATATTATGAATAAGATTCTTTTTCAAGAAACAGCAAAGTTATCAAGGCCTGTCCCACCCGAGAAAGTATTAGATTTACACAAAAAATTTCTAGCTCCATCAAAACAATCATCTAAGTATCCTCCAAAACTACACAAAACATGGGGAACTATTTTTTTCATGTTGGTGATTCATGCTCTTTCAATTGTAGCTCTACAGCCTAAATTTTGGAGCATTCCTTCCTTGGTAACATTATTTTTCTTTTATTGGCTCACAGCATGCCTTGGAGTAACACTTGGTTACCACAGATTGCTTTCTCATAGATCTTTCATCGTACCTTTATGGTTGGAAAGATTTTTTGCTACATGTGGAGCCATTAGTTGTCAGCATGGACCAATTGATTGGGTGGGTTTACATAGACATCACCATTCTTTCTCTGATACAGAAGTTGATCATCATAATAGTAAAAGAGGTTTCTGGTGGAGTCATATGGGTTGGATGTTTGAAGATGTAGAAGCTTTGCAAGCAGTTCCAAAACTAAGTAGAGACTTAATAAAAGATCCTTATTATAGATTCTTAAACAAATACTTCCTTTTCTTGCAAATACCGATTGGTTTAATGCTTTTTGCAATTGGTGTAAAACTTAACGTTGGAGGATGGGCATTGGTTTTATGGGGAATACCTTTAAGACTTGTTGTTGTTTACCATATAACTTGGCTTGTTAACTCAGCTACTCATTGTTGGGGGACCATTGCTTTTGATAGTGGTGATGAATCTAGAAATAATAAGTGGGTTGCAGCTTTAACATTTGGAGAAGGTTGGCATAACAACCACCATGCATTTCCAAATTCAGCTAAACAAGGATTATTCAGAGGACAAATTGATTTAACATGGGAACACATAAAATTACTTGCAAAATTAGGATTCGCAAAAAGAATAAAGTTACCCTCAAGGTCTTATTATTAAATACATAACAAATTTTTTTTTATGGCTAAAAGAGTACAAGTTGTTTTAACCGAAACAATATCTACCTTAGGAAGAGATGGAGATGTCGTTGACGTGGCTCCAGGTTACGCTAGAAATTTCTTATTCCCTCAAGGCAAGGCAGTAAATGTCACCCCTGCAGTACTAAAACAAATAGAACGAAAAAGAGAGAAAGAAAAAATAGAAGCTGAAAAAGTAAAACAAGAAGCATTAGATTTCGAGATAGCGCTCAAAACTATTGGGAGATTTTCTATTAAAAAACAGGTTGGAGAAGATGGTGTGCTTTTTGGTACAGTTACTAACGGAGATGTAGCTGAAGCAATAAAATCTGCTACAAAAAAAGAGATAGATAGAAGAGATATACAAGTTCCTGATATACACACCCTTGGCTCTTTCCCTGTTCAGATAAAACTTCATAAAGAAGTAAATGCAGAAATTAATATAGAAGTAACAAGTTAATTAAGTTTATTGCATTATTTCTAAAATTCGTCAGAGTATATATCTAAGCATTTAATAAATATGGTTTCAGTTCCATTTCCTAATACTGGGGGAAACAAAAATAGCAATCTAAAAAAAGAGTTAAACAGCGAAAATTCTGGTTTTGTTCCTCCTCAAAATATCCAAGCCGAAGAGTCAGTCTTAGGAGGCATACTCCTTGATCCTGATGCGATAGGAAGAATAGCAGACATTATAAAACCAGAAGCTTTTTATATAGGAGCACACAAAGAAATATACAGAACCGCTTTAATGCTTCACTCTCAAGGAAAACCTACAGACCTAACATCAATGAGTGCATGGCTCGCAGATAATGGAACATTAGAAAAAATAGGAGGTAATAATAAATTAGTTGAATTAGTTGAAAATGTGTCGTCTACAGCCTCAATCGAACAAGTCGCATCTTTAATCAGTGATAAGTTTTTAAGGAGACAACTAATCAAATCTGGGAATGAAGTAGTACAACTTGGATTTGATCAATCACAACCTACGGAAGAAGTATTAGATAAGGCTGAGCAAAAAATCTTTGAGATCAGCCAAGAAAAGCCATCTAAAGGGCTTACTCAAGCTGCAGAAATTTTAACTACTACATTTAATGAAATCGAATCGAGATCTCTAGGAACCTCCGTAGCTGGAATTCCAGTAAATTTTTATGATCTTGATGCAATGACTCAAGGTTTTCAAAGGAGTGACTTAATCATTGTTGCAGGACGTCCCTCTATGGGGAAAACATCGATGGTCCTGAATTTAGCTAAAAATGTAGCTCAATCTCAAGATCTACCTGTTTGTGTTTTTAGCTTAGAGATGAGTAAAGAACAACTGACTTATAGATTATTGTCAATGGAAGTGGGTATTGAAAGCGGTCGTCTAAGAACTGGTAGGCTACAACAAGATGAATGGCCATTATTAGGAGAAGGCATTAATTCTCTGGGTCAACTTCCCATTTTTATTGATGACAAACCTAATTTAAGCGTTCTTGAGATGAGATCTCTTTGCAGAAGGCTTATAGCAGAACAGGGAAAAGAACTTGGATTAATAGTTATTGACTATTTACAGCTTATGGAAGGCACAACCCCTGATAATAGAGTACAAGAACTATCAAGAATTACAAGAGGGTTAAAAAGTATGGCTAGAGAATTAAAAGTACCTGTAGTCGCCCTATCTCAATTGAGTCGTGGTGTTGAATCAAGAAATAATAAAAGACCAATGTTAAGCGACTTGAGAGAATCAGGTTCAATTGAACAAGATGCTGATTTGGTTCTAATGATTTATAGAGATGAATATTACAATCCAGAAACAGAAGACAGAGGAATAACCGAAATTATTGTCACCAAACACAGAAATGGACCAGTAGGAACAGTAAAATTATTATTTGAACCTCAATATACTAGATTTAGAAATTTAGCCAACTAATAAATTATCAAGATGAGAGAAGAAAGCCTATCTAATGAGTATTTTGACATTATCGTGATAGGAGGAGGACATGCGGGTTGCGAAGCTGCAATCACTTGCGCAAAATTAGGATTTTCCACTGCTTTATTTACGATAAATCTTGATAGGATTGCTTGGCAACCCTGCAATCCAGCGGTAGGTGGTCCAGCCAAGAGTCAATTAGTGCATGAAGTTGATGCACTCGGAGGTGTGATAGGTAAATTAGCAGATATGACATCCATCCAAAAAAGAGTATTAAATTCAAGTAGAGGACCGGCAGTTTGGGCGTTAAGAGCTCAAACAGACAAAAGAGAATATTCCAAAAGAATGATAGAAACACTTCAAAATACAGATAATCTCTCTCTAAAAGAGGCAATGATTACGGATTTAGATATTCACGAATCTGAAATAACAATTAACAGCAAAAAATATAAAAAGAAAAGAATCAAAGGAGTAAAAACATTTTTTGGCAGCTATTTTGAAGCAAAGTCTGTAATTATTACCGCAGGAACTTTTTTAGAAGGAAAAATTTGGATAGGTAATCAATCCATGTCAGCAGGAAGGTCTGGAGAACAGGCATCCACAGGGCTTACCCAATGTCTTCATAAAATTGGAATTGCAACTGATCGATTAAAGACTGGTACTCCAGCTAGGGTTGATAAAAAAAGTATTAATTTTAAGGATTTGGAAGTACAACCAAGTACAGCCGCTGATAAGTTTTTTTCTTTTGAACATAATATAATTAACAAAATGCCACAGGTTGATTGCCACATAACACGTACCACATCGAAGACACATAAATTAATTAAAGATAATTTACACTTAACTCCAATTTATGGAGGCTTCATTGATAGTAAAGGGCCAAGATACTGCCCCTCAATTGAAGACAAAATTGTAAAATTTGCAGATAAAAGTTCTCATCAGATTTTTTTAGAGCCAGAAGGAATTAATACGCCAGAGATTTATATTCAAGGATTTTCCACCGGTTTACCTGAAAATATCCAATTAGAACTTCTAAGAACACTCCCAGGACTCGAGAATTGTAAAATGCTTAGACCTGCTTATGCTGTTGAATATGATTATATTCCTGCTACACAACTAAAGCCTTCTTTAGAAACTAAAATAGTTGAGAATTTATTTAGTGCGGGACAAATAAATGGGACTACTGGATATGAAGAAGCAGCAGCACAAGGATTAGTTGCAGGAATTAATGCCACAAGAAAGATAAAGGGTTTAGAGCCAATTATTTTCTCGAGAGAAAGTAGCTATATAGGAACTATGATCAATGATTTAATAACTAAAGATTTAAGAGAGCCCTATAGAGTATTAACTAGTAGAAGTGAGTATAGATTGACGTTAAGAGGTGATAATGCTGACAGGAGATTGACACCTCTTGGATATCAAATAGGTTTAATAAGTGAATCTAGATGGGAACAACATCAAAATAAAATAAATTTACTTGCAAAAGTGAAATCAGATTTAGAAAATAAACGCTTAAAATGTACAGATAAAACAGCTAAATTAATAGAAAAGGAATATGGAATCAATATAAAAGGATCATGTACTATAAAAGATCTTTTAAAAAAACCAAATTTCCATTCCGAAGATTTAATAAAATATGGCCTCATAGAAAAAGAAATTCCATTTGCGATTAGAGAAGGTATTGAAATCGACATCAAATATGAAGGATACCTTAAAAGACAAGAAAATAATATAGATCAAATCAAGAGGCAAAGTGCTAAGATCCTCTCAGAACAAATTGATTACTCAAAAATTCAGACTTTATCACTTGAAGCAAGGGAAAAATTAAATATATTTAAGCCCACAAACATTGGAGATGCTTCGCAAATTCCTGGTGTAAGTAAAGCTGATTTAACAGCATTACTAGTTTGGTTAAAAATTAAAGACTTAAAAACAACAGAATTAAATAATTTTGCAAAAAAAAAGTTATCATCAAATAAGTAATTATTTATAGAACTGAATAATATTCTTTTTAAATCTCCCAAAATATTCTGGCAACAAAAAGCCTCCATTTTTTTAAGACAGAATATATTTCCCGAGATTCCGGGAGCATGGAAGTTAATGCTTTTAGGAGATGGAAGTCCAACCAGACATTTACAACTTTTAACAAAAAAAGAAACAAAAGTTAAAGTGATTGGAATGGAAATCGAACAATTATCAATAAAAGATGCACCGGAAGAAATTAATCAATTAAAAAGGCCTTTAATAAGAAGGCAAGTATGGATAGAGAATAATGATATAACTCTAGCTTGGGCAGAGAGTTGGTGGAATTCAGAACAAGTCCGTGCAAGCTTGACAAATACAAAAGACCCTATCTGGAAAAACTTAACTAAAGATAGATCAGAATTATTTAGAGAAGTTGATGCTATATCAATAGTGAATTCATCTTGGCTACAAAAAAAATTTAATTATTCTGGACCATTTTGGTCTAGAAATTACAGATTTTTCAGAAATAAAAAACCTCTTACAATCATAAGAGAAGTATTTAATCCAGCCATTGAGAAATGGTTAGGTAATAGTGCAATCGATAGCTTCTCAAATTTATATTCTTCTTCGGCTTGATTTAGGCAGATTTCTTACTTTAATGTTTGTTTTTTCCGTATTGTTTGATTGCAAGTTTGATTCTTCATATTTCAAAGAATCTCTTTTCCATCTATTTACTTGAAAAGCCTCTGCTTCAGGCCAATCTTGATCAAAAGGTTTCAAACTCTTTGGCTTTATTTCTGATTGCCTTAAAGAAATAGCAGTTAGCGGTCTTTTTTTAAATATTTTTTTATCTTGAAAGGATCGTGGATCATTAATGTTGTTTCTTACCATATTCTTAGGTTTCTCACCATAATAATATTCCCAATCGTCCTGAGATAGATCTTCATCATCAAAAATAGAGTCTACTCTTTTACTTACCCACTTAGTTACATTATTCACTTTTCTTCTTGAAAGCTCTTTAATAGAACTACTTCTCCTCTTCCCCGGCCTGGCGCCTGAAACTCCATCAACAAATTGTATCCCTGCATCTATAAATTGATCAACTTTGCGCTCCAAATTTAACTTTTCTAAATTACTCCTATTATTTTGTCTTGATGACATCATTTATCTGAAATATTATTCCTAAACTACTCCAAAATTTTTAATTTACCAATACTAGAAACAAAAGAATCTCTTTAATAATTATCAAAAAGAATTAGACAATTTTTATTCCAATTACCATTAAAAAACAAGTTACAACAATTTTTGCAAGCTATATTTTTTACTCTTTTTCTATACAAATAAATTTGCCCACATTTAGAACATACTCCTTGAAATTTCAATTTATTTCTAATAACTGGAAAATCATGCCTAACCGATATCTTAAAATCATTTTGCTGGGAATTTATTAAATTCATTTTCCTTAAAAAATTAGAACCATGACTTTCGTTTATCCTCAAAGTTCTATCAACCCATGCATGAATCATTTCATGGCATAATGTACTCTCAATCTCTTTGATGGATAAATTTTTCAATATGGGCTTAGAAAGAACAATTTCAGAATGAATAACCCCATTTACTTTTTTTCTCTTATAAAGACCTGCCGTTGTTTTTAATCTGTTATCACTCCACCTCAGACTAATAATAGGAATATTATTAATCACTAAAGATCCATCAAAGAACAATCTATTAAATTTATGAAATAATGGAAGAAGGGGTATTACACTCATATAAATTAAATTTATTTTTATTTTGACAAATAAAACCATCAAAATCGATTTATTTTCTTAAAGTAGTAAAAAAAGAATCATTATGGACGCATCTTTAGTTAAAGATATTGGATTTAAAGCACTTTTAGCAGGGGGAGCTGTTTTAATTTCATTTTGGACTTTTAACGCTGTAAAACTAGTTATTGAAGCAAGAGGAATAAATCCTTTAGTAAGAAAATTTTTTGACCAAATAGCTGCTGGAAGAATTGATGCCGCCTATGGTTTGACTTCAAAAACTTATAAGACTCACGTAAAAAGACAAGATTTCTTAAAGTTTTTAGCTGGTTTAAATTTAAACAAGTATAGAAACCTTAAATCTGGGAGGCCAAGAGTGCAAGAAGACCAAATTATAATAACTCTCAGCCTCAAATCTGAAGACAAAAAGCAAGAATTACCTCTTGACTTTACTTTTTCAAAAACTGATAAAGATTGGAAGATTGACAGAATCGCAAAAGTCAATAATTAAAATTTTTTAATTTTGGATCTAGCAGAAATTAACAAAAATAGAATAATAGAATTAAAAAAGCTAATTGATAATGCCAATTATTTTTATTACACATTAGACAATCCCCAATTAGAAGATTCACTTTATGACAGTTTATATAAAGAATTAATAGCAATAGAAAAAGAATATCCCCAATTTAAAACTGAGGATAGTCCTACCAACCGATTAGGAGGAGAGATTGCAAAAGGATTTAAGAAAATAACTCATTCTATTCCTCTATATAGTTTAGATAATGCTTTTAATATTGATGATATAAAAGAATGGCTCTCTAAAGTTAAAAGATTATTAAATGAATCGCAAGATGAATTAATGAAAGAAAACTTTTTAGTCGCAGAGTTAAAGATTGATGGCAATGCTATCGCATTAAAATATGAAAATGGCCTTTTAAAAAATGCCGCTACAAGAGGAGATGGCAGTGAAGGAGAAGACATAACTAACAATGTTAAGAGGATTAAATCTATACCTTTAAAACTAAGATGTGAAAAAATACCACAATGGCTTGAAGTCAGAGGAGAAGCATTTATTTCAAATAAATCATTTAAATTAATCAATCAACATAGAGAACGCAACAATGAACAATTATTTGCTAATCCTAGGAATGCATGCGCAGGATCACTCAGGCAACTTGATCCTAAAGTTGTTGCCCAAAGAAATCTTGATTTCTTTGCTTATCAAGTTTATTTACCAGATGATTATGATATTGATAATAACTATATTGATCATTGGGATAGATTAGAATTTTTAAAAGAATGTGGTTTTAAAATTAACGAATATTCATCTCAAATATACAATGAATTCGAATTAATAAATTACTGTAACTTATGGGAAAAAAAACGCCAAAATATTGATTTTGAAACTGATGGAGTTGTTATAAAAGTCAATAATATTAGTGCTCAAAACATTTTAGGGTTTACCCAGAAAGCGCCCAGATGGGCAATTGCATTAAAATACCCTGCGGAGGAAGTTGCTACAAAAATCCAAAGTTTAGACTTTCAAGTTGGTCGATCAGGGAATGTAACTCCTGTTGCCAATTTTGATCCTGTACAGTTAGCAGGAACTACAGTATCAAGAGCTACCTTACATAATTTTGATAGATTCGAGCAGCTAGATATCCATGAATTTGATACAGTAGTTGTTAGGAAAGCCGGTGAAATAATACCTGAAGTAGTAAAAGTTATAAAGGAACTGAGAATTAAACAATCTAATAAATTTAATTTCCCTAATTGTTGTCCAACCTGTGGGAAAGAATTATTCAAAAATGAATCAGAAGCCGCGACAAAATGCATAAATCATGTTTGCCCATCTATTCAAAAAGGTGCATTGAAACATTGGGTAAGTAAATCTGCTATGAATATTGATGGTCTTGGTATTAAGATCATTGAACAACTATTTGAAGCGAATTTAATAAAAACTGTAGATGACCTATATAACTTAAATATTGAAAAACTAAATTCAATAGAAAGAATGGGAGAAAAGTCGATAAATAATTTATTATTAGCTATTGAGGCATCAAAGAAAAAATCATGGCATAAAAAATTATATGCTTTAGGTATAAATCATATTGGGGAGGTTACTGCAAAAAGTATATCTTTAAAATTTAAAAATATTGAATTATTAAAGGAAGCAACTTTATCAAAAAAAGATAATCTTTCGGAAATTAATGGTATTGGCTTAGAAATAAAAGATTCATTAGAAAACTGGTTCCGAAATAAAGATAATTTAAATTTAATAAAAAATTTACAAAATAAAGGAGTTGAATTTAAAGAGGAATATATAAAAAAAATAGCTCCTGAAGAAATTAATGCTAATTTCCACGAAAAAGAATTTGTTATTACGGGTACTTTGAAGTCTTATACAAGAAATACTTTGATTCAAAAGATTGAAGAAAAAGGCGGAGTAGTAAAAAGTTCATTAACTAAAAAAACAAATTATTTAATTGTTGGCGAAAAACCTGGTAGTAAATTCGATAAAGCTAAAGAATTTAAAATTAATATACTTAAAGAAGAAGATTTAATAAAGTTATTGAACTAAAATGGCTCAAAAAAGGATTTACAAATTAATCAAAACAACTTGTGGACAAACAAAATATGAAGAACTTTCTTTAAATAAAACCGTTTATGGGAAATTAAGACTTTATTGGTTTATATTTTTTGCGATTTTAAAAGATATTAACATTAAATCTTAATCATCACTTGATTCTTTAATGATTTCATTTGCGTACTTACCTAAAAAAAATATAACCAATGCTGTGGAGAAAATACTAATTATATTGATAAATAAATTATTAGTAGTTTTTATGTTCTTTATCTCATTAAGTGTACTTGCGAAGCCGCCCAAAGAACAATATAGATAAGAACCTGGTAATATGCAAAACAAACTAATCGCAAAATCTTTATAGCTTACTTTGTTTAAACCATAAAAATAATTAAGGATACTAAAGGGAAAAACTGGGGATAATCTTGTTAAAATTATTAATCTTAAACCACCTCTTTTAATAATTTTTTCGAGTAAACCAACTTGCGAAAAATCTTTAAGAATATTTTGTAATTTTAAAGCAAATAATTTTTTAGATAATAAAAAAGAAAATGTAGCTCCTAAAAAAGCACTGAAAAAGACAATTAATGTTCCTAAATAAGGACCATATAAGAAGCCAGCTAATAAAGACAGCCAAGAACCTGGCAATATCAAAATAACCGCAATAATGTAGATTAAGGCAAAATAAAAAATGCCAAATCCTGAATCTAAATAGCTAATAGTATCAACAAAAATATTCATAATATCAATGAAGCATTTCTAATTTTTTTTGTATTGCTTCAGAATGTAAATTTGCTTCTTTTAATTTATTCTGACAATCTTCAACTATTTCTCTTGGCGCTTTATCTATAAAATTCTTATTTGCAATTCTTTTCTTCAAAGTATTTATCTCATTAGAAACTTTTACTAAATCTCTTGAAAATCTGTCTTTCAAACTATCAAGGTTTACAATTCCCTCAAAAGGTAAGTAAACTTCCAAGTCAGATATAATCCCTGAAAAAGATTTTGCAAAATCATTTTTATTAATTTGATCTGAAGTAAGAATATTTACAACCGACGATTTAGTGAGAGTTTTTATATCAGATTCCATTAGATTAATAAACTCTAATAATTTTTTATTATTAGTTACCAAATAAATTGATATTAGTTGTGAAGGTTTAAGTCCTAATTCAGCTCTCAGATTCCTTACTAATCTAATTATTTGAAAAAGTTGGTCAAAGGATTTTTCTAATCTTTCATCAATATATTCTTTATTAATAATTGGCCATGATTCATTTGATAGCAATTTACTTTGAGATTTTAAATTTAAAACATGCCAAAGCTCTTCAGTTATATGAGGCATAAAAGGATGCATCATAATAAAAATATCATTCAAAATTTCAACCAAAATAAATTCGATACTCTTATTATTCTTTGGATTATTAAATCTAGGCTTTAAAAATTCTACATACCAATCACAAAAATCATTCCAAGCAAACTCATAAATAAGCTTGGCAGCTTCTCCTAATTTATAATCACTAATAAGATCTAATAAAGATATTTTTGTCCTATTTAGTTTTGATAAAATCCATTTATCAGATAACTCTAATTCGCAAAAATTATATTTTGGTTTTACTCGCCGCGAACTATTTGAAACATTCATTAAAGCAAATTTTGTGGCATTCCATATCTTATTAGCAAAATTTCTCGAAGCCTCAATTGTGGAAGAGGTTTCTGCCTTCCTATCAAAATCTAACCTTATATCTTGGCCTGCTCCTGCCACTTCTCTTATTAAAGCAAACCTTAAAGCATCTGATCCATATTTTTCAATGAGAAGTACAGGATCAATTCCATTACCTGCACTTTTACTCATTTTCTTATTATTTTCATCTCTCACAAGTCCATGAATATAAACTTCCTTGAAAGGAATCGTTGAGGTGAAACTATTCCCTAACATGGTCATACGAGCAACCCAGAAAAAAATGATATCAAATCCTGTTACTAATAAACTATTTGGATACCATTTTTGAAAATCTTTATCTTCTAGATTTGGCCAGCCAAGTGTAGAGAAAGGCCAAAGTCCACTTGAAAACCAAGTATCTAATACATCTTTATCTCTAATGATTCTTATATTTGAACCAAATTTCTCCTTTGCTTCTTTCAAGGCACTTACTTCATCAAAAGCGACAATATAGGGTGTTTCTTGACTTATATTTTCATCATCACTTTTTAAAACATACCATGCTGGTATTTGGTGCCCCCACCATAGTTGTCTACTAATACACCAATCATTGATATTAGTAAGCCAATCTTTATAAACTTTCTTCCATCGGATAGGAATAAACTTTGGTTCATCATCATTAAGTTTATCTAGGCATTCCTTAGAAATATCATCCATTTTAAGAAACCACTGAGTAGATAAAAGAGGTTCTATTGGCACCTTACCTCTATCAGAGAAAGGCACAGTATGTTGATATTCTTCTATTCTGGTCAATAAACCAATTTCATCTAATTCTTTAATAATTGTTTTTCTTGCTTCAAATCTATCTAAGTTTTCAAATTTACCTCCATTTTTATTGAGTGTGCCATCTTTATTCATTATATTTATCTGACTTAAATTATTTCTTTTACCAATTTCAAAATCATTAGGATCATGTGCAGGCGTGACTTTCACACAACCAGTCCCAAATTCCATGTCAACATGAAGATCGCCAACAATAGGTATAAGACGTTTTACAAATGGAACCATAACTTTCTTACCAATAAATTTTTTATATCTTGCATCATTAGGATTAACAGCTATTGCTGTATCTCCTAATAAAGTTTCAGGTCTTGTAGTGGCAACTTCTAAGAAGTCAGATGATTCTTCCTCATTATCATCTATTAAAAAATATTTAAAATACCATAGCTTTCCGTTGACTTCTTGCATTTCAACTTCTAAATCACTGACAGCAGATTGAGAAGCTGGACACCAATTAACTAAATATTCTCCTCTATATATCAAACCTCTTTTATGTAATTCAATAAATGCTTTGACAACCGCTTTATTAAGTTGTTCATCAAGGGTAAAACGCTCCCTACTCCAATCAACTGAATATCCCATCTTTTTTAATTGAAAAACAATATTACCTCCACTTTCATTTTTCCATTTCCATGCTCTAGATAGAAAATTATCACGTCCTATATCATCCTTATCAAGACCCTCATTCTTAATTTGTTTTTCCAATATTGTTTGGACTGCAATTGAAGCATGATCAGTACCAGGAAGACACAATACATTTTTTCCATTTAGTCTCTGAAATCGAACTATTACATCAATTAAAGAAGTATTAAAAGCATGCCCCATATGTAGGGATCCTGTCACATTGGGGGGAGGTATTACAACACAAAATGGTTCTCCTTCTTTGTCAGGAATAGCTTTAAAAGCATTCGAATCCTCCCAAATTTTTTGCCATTTTTTTTCTACTTCTGATGGAGAATAAGTATTTAAATTAAAATCTTCTTTTGGCTCATTCATCTTTTTCTATCTCAAATCATTTCATACTATTTTATATTGATCTGTGCAAATTAATAAGTTTTTAGGGAATTTGGTAAGTTGCAAAGTACTTAATTTAAAGAATTCTATATTTTAAACTTAAAACCTGACCCACATGAACATCTACATGCATTTGTAGGGGTAGATATCAAAAAACCACCCCCACTCAAATCACAATAATAATCAAGAAAAAGTCCCTTGAAAAGTTTAAATTTACTAACATCAGCAAAGAGAGTAATCCCCTGAGTCCTCGATATAGGTGAGCCATCACAACTGCCAGGCGTTAAATTTAAATGTAACCAACCTTCATCATTAGGATCATTTACTAAATCAATAAACATACAACCCGGTGTTCCAGCAAAAGAAGCAAGTCTAGAAAGCTCAGCTGCCGCAGTTGGACTAATAGTGAGATTAACAATCTCAGGCATCTTTAATTTATATAAATGGGCGATCCAGGGTTCGAACCAGGGACATCCTGCTTGTAAGGCAGGCGCTCTACCGCTGAGCTAATCGCCCTCATATATATATTCTAATAGATCAAGCAAGAAGTTTTAAATATAGTTTTCAAATATTTCATCATTAAGGCAAAATTGAATTAATTAATATTTTATCAATGGCTATGAATAAAAATAAAAATAAAATAATTGATTCAGATTCTGAAACTATGAATAGCTTTAATCAGCTAATAAATAATATTCATATGCTATATGATTCAAAAGAAGGTTGTCCTTGGCATAGAAGTCAGACAAATGAAACTCTTATTCCATATTTAATAGAGGAAAACAATGAATTAATAGAAGCATTATTGGAAGGCAATAAAAAAAACATTAAAGAAGAATTAGGGGACGTGTTGTTACAAATAATGCTACATTCAGAAATCAGCTCAAAGAATAATGGATTTGTACTTAAAGATGTCATAAATAACTTAAATAAAAAGATTATATTTAGGCATCCATACATATTTAGTGAGAAGAAAAAAATTTCCATTAAAGAAGCTAATGAGATATGGAAAAATCAAAAAGAACAGGAAAAAAAGAGTGAAAAAGATAAAATTAACAGCAATTTATCTTTCAATATTAAAAAAACTAGTCCTATGGTAGACACTCAATCAATTGCTTTTGAATTAGATAAAATTGATATCTGTTGGAATAATAGTGATGATATTTTAGAAAAGCTGATAGAAGAAATTGAAGAACTAAAAGAAGCAATTACAGAAAAAAACCATCAAAATATAAAAGAAGAGTTTGGTGATATATTTTTTACATTGTTAAATCTCTCTTACTTTCTAAAACTCAATCATCAAGATGCTCTAAATTCAGCAAATGAAAAATTTCTAAAAAGAATATCTGCAATCGAGGAAATTATTGGTGATAGAATTACACGGCAATCAGTTAATGATTTTCAAAACCTTTGGAAACTGGCCAAAAAAAAACTTCAATCAAGTAAAAATAAAAAATGAACGGAAAAATAGAGTGGATTGATGAAATAAATAAAGACTCCAGATATGGACTAAAAGGTAAATTAATTATCCAAGTAAATTCCCCTTACCAAGAAATTATTATTTTAGAAACTAATGCATATGGGAAAGCATTGATGCTTGATGGTTGTTGGATGACCTCTGATAAACAAGAAAAATACTATCATGAATGCCTAGTACATCCTGCACTTAGTAGTTTAGAAATGATTTCTAATATATTAATTATTGGCGGAGGTGATGGAGGTACTGCAAGAGAATGTTTAAAATACAAAAAGGTTGAAAATATAGATTTGGTAGAGATTGATGAAGAAGTTATAAAATTATCAAAGCAATATTTAAATGAAATTGGTAAAGATGCATGGCTAGATAAAAGATTAAATATTCATATCAGCGATGGTTTTAAGTGGGTTAAGAGCATAAAAGATAATTATTATGACGTAATTTTGATAGATATTTCAGATCCTACTGAATTATCAAAACAATTGTTTAGGAAAGACTTCTATAAAGAATGTAAAAGAATAATGAAAAAGAAAGGAATCCTTGGAACACAAAGTGAATCTCCAGAATCTTTCAAAGAAATTCATCTGGATATAATTACGACATTAAATAATTTATTTAAAAATTCTCAGACTATGTACTCTTTTGTACCTTTTTACCCAAGTGGGATATGGAGCTGGACATTTGCATCTGATAATAAAAAAGATTTTTTGCAAGCCACCAATCAAGAAACTAATTTAATTGAAGAAAATTGTGAGATTTGGAATTTAAATTATCAATCAGGAGCTTTAAAAATGATGCCAAACAACATTCTTAAAATACTTCAACAAAAAAGTAACAATGCATTTTAAAAATTATTTTGATACCGAAGGGAGTATTTATATGGGATCTCAAACAGAGATTCAAAATTGCTCAATAGGAATTTTCGGAGTTAACTATGATGGGTCAACATCTTTTAAACCAGGAACAAGATTTGGTCCTGAAGCAATCAGAAATGTCAGTCAAAGCTTAGAAACATTTTGCCCTAGGATAGGAAAAGATCTTTCTAATATTTCATATATCGATTTTGGTTCTTTAATAATAGATTTAAGTAGTTCAGAGGCAGTTATAGAAAAAGTTGCATTAGCGACAGAATTCTTAAATTCAAAGAATTTAAAACCACTTATGTTGGGAGGAGAGCACTCCATCACTACTGGCGCGATTAAGGCTTTAGTTAAAAAATACCCAGACTTAGTATTAATTCAACTAGATGCACATGCAGACCTTAGAGATTCTTACATGAACAATAAAAATAGCCATGCTTGTACCATGCAACGTTGTCTTGAGAAACTGCCTAATAAAAAAATTTTTCAAATTGGAATAAGAAGCGGGACCAAAGAAGAGTTTGAAAAAATGAGAAATAATAAACAACTCATAGATTTTAATAAGGGAGATGAACAATTATTATTAAATAATTTAGAAAAAGTTAAAGAAATGCCTTTATATCTCACGGTAGATTTAGATTGGTTTGATCCCAGTTTATTGCCAGGTACAGGGACTCCAGAGCCAGGCGGTTACTTTTGGGATGATTTTGAATTAATTATAAAGACTTTAAATAAATTCAATCTAATTGGAGCCGATATAGTGGAGTTAGCCCCTGATATTGATTCGAGTGGAGTTAGTAGTATTGTCGCAGCAAAAGTTGCAAGAAGCTTAATTATGACTTTAGATAAAAAGCATTAAAAAGAATTAATTTAATATTAAGTATTTAATTTTAAATAAGATAAATGAATTTACTAAGGAGTCCATTATTTCCCAAATATCTGGAATCAAGTGCAAAGTTGATAAACTTTTCAGGATGGGAAATGCCTATTTCCTTTTCTGGGTTAATTCAAGAGCATAATGCAGTAAGAAATTCTGCTGGATTTTTTGATATTTCTCACATGGGGGTTATTTCTATAAAAGGAACCAATCCCAAAGATTATTTACAAAAATTTTTTCCAACAAATATTTACTCAATTGCGAATGGGCAAAGTTGTTACTCTGTAATGTTAAATAAATCTGGGGGGATTATTGATGATTTGATTATTTATGACAATGGTCAACAAGGAAAAGATATAACTGAGATCTTCTTAATAGTGAATTCAAGTAGATTTAATAAAGATTTTAATTGGATAAAACAAAATATTAACTGTGAAGAATTATCTGTATCAAATGCCAAAGAAGGCATGGCACTAATAGCTCTTCAAGGACCTAAAGCATTAATCCTATTTGAAGAATGGTCAAATCATTCAATCTCTCATTTAAAAGATTATGGTTGTGAATATAAAACTATTAAAAAGTTTGAGCAATTAGGAAAAATATTTATAGCTAAAACTGGTTATACGGGTGAAAAGGGCATTGAAGTATTATTGCCCTCAGATTTAGCTATTAATTTATGGAACTTTTTAATATCTAAAGATATAACTCCATGTGGTCTAGGAGCTAGAGATACTCTTAGGCTAGAAGCTGGGTTACCTCTTTATGGACAAGAATTAAATGAGGAAATAAATCCATATGAAGCAGGTTTAGGATGGTTAGTACATCTAGAAAATAATCATGATTTCATTGGTAAAGAAGCTCTAATGAATTTATCTTCAAAAGAAATCAAAAAAAAATTAGTCGGCATTAAAATTTCAGGGAAAGCAATACCAAGGAAAGATTGTAAGGTATATATCGGCAATAAACCCATAGGTATAATATCAAGCGGTAGCTGGTCACCTACATTACAAAAACCAATTGCTCTAGGATATATTGATATTGAACATGCAAATCTGAAAGAAGAAGTAGAAGTAGAAATTAGAAATAAAATGTTTAAAGGAGTTCTCTGCAAAAAAAAGTTTTTGCAAAGCAGGAATTCCAAAATTGACACTTGAAGAATTATTATAGTTAATTATTAAGATGAAATACCTCTAAATGCGAAACAAAATTTGTGATGAATTAAATAATTCTGATATTGGAAAAAATATTGATCTATGTGGATGGGTAGATCGAAGAAGAGATCATGGTGGTGTGATTTTTATTGACTTAAGAGATCACAGTGGCTTTTTACAATTAACTTTTAATCCTGATGATGGAAAAAGTTTATTTCATAAAGCAGAAAATTTAAGGAATGAAACTGTTATTCAAGTCAGTGGGAAATTAATAAAAAGACCAATAGATTCAATCAACAAAAATATTTCTACAGGGGAGTTTGAACTTAATGTTAAAGAATTAAAAATTTTAAACCAAGTTAAAAAAAATTTGCCATTTGCAGTCTCTGTTCATGACGTTGAGAATACAAAAGAGGAACTTCGTATTAAGTATAGATATTTAGATTTAAGAAGAGGAAAATTGATTAATAATCTAAAAACAAGACATAAAATAATTAAGATTGCAAGAGATTTTCTTGATAAAAATGGATTTACTGAAGTTGAAACCCCTCTATTAACAAAATCAACTCCTGAAGGAGCTAGAGATTTTTTGGTTCCCTCAAGAATAACTAAAGGAGATTTTTTCGCCTTACCTCAATCTCCTCAATTATTTAAACAATTACTGATGATAGGAGGTTTAAATAATTACTATCAAATAGCAAAATGTTTTAGAGACGAAGATTTAAGAGCAGATAGACAGCCAGAATTTACACAATTAGATATTGAAATGAGTTTTGTTTCTGAGGAGGAAATAATAAAATTTAATGAAAAACTTATCAAAACCATTTGGGAGAATACATTGAATATAAAACTAATAAATGATTTCCCTAGGATGACATGGCATGAAGCGATGGAAAATTATGGAACTGATAGACCTGATACGAGATATGAAATGCTTTTAAAAAATGTTGATGATATTTTAGGCGACATTGGTTTTAATATTTTCTCAAAATCTGTTAGATCAGGAGGAACAATAAAATGTATCACGATAAAAGGAGGGAACACATCTATTAGTAATGTACGCATTAAACCTGGCGGTGATATATTTCAGGTTGCTCAAGATGCTGGAGCTGGAGGATTAGCTTTTATAAGAGTCAAAGAAAATGACATTGATACAATCGGTGCTATTAAGAATAATTTAGATGATGTTCTTATAGAAAAATTATTAAAGAGAACCGAAGCAGAAAATGGAGATTTAATTCTAATAGGCGCAGGAAAGAAAACAATAGTCAACCAATCCCTTGATAGGGTAAGACAATATATTGCAAAAGATCTAAGATTAGTTGAAACAAATCCTGCTAATAAGAAATGGAACTTTCTGTGGGTTACAGATTTTCCAATGTTTGAAATGAATGAAGATGAAAATAGATTAGAGGCATTACACCACCCATTCTGTTCTCCAAGAAATAGAAAAGAATTAAATAACGCAGCTGAAACATCTACAGCAGAAGCTTATGACTTGGTTTTGAATGGTCTAGAACTTGGTGGAGGATCAATTCGCATTCATGAATCAGAAATTCAAAAAGAGGTTTTAAAAGCTGTTGGATTATCAAATGAAGAAATAAGTGATAAATTTGGTTTTTTAATAGAGGCTCTTGAAATGGGTGCACCGCCACACGGAGGAATTGCCTTTGGACTTGACAGGATCGCAATGCTTATTTTAGGAGCTGATTCAATTAGAGAAACAATTGCCTTTCCTAAGAATCAGCAATCTAAATGCCTTCTTACTAAAGCTCCATCTAATGTTGAAGAATCACAATTAAAAGAATTAAATATCGAAGTCACAAATGAAGAAGAATAATAATATTTATGGATGTTCATAAGATTTTTTGGTAAAAATAAACAAAGGAGGTTGTGTCCAATTAAAAATATTTAATGTCAAAATTCGTATTTGTTACTGGTGGAGTAGTTTCCAGCATTGGGAAAGGAATAGTAGCAGCAAGTTTAGGTAGATTACTCAAATCAAGAGGTTATAGCGTTTCGATCTTGAAACTCGATCCATATCTAAACGTGGATCCAGGAACAATGAGTCCTTTCCAACATGGGGAGGTATTTGTAACTGAAGATGGAGCAGAAACAGATTTAGATTTAGGCCATTACGAAAGATTTACAGATACAGCAATGTCTAGACTAAATAGTGTAACAACAGGATCAATTTATCAATCTGTAATAAATAAAGAAAGACGTGGAGATTATAATGGTGGGACAGTTCAAGTAATTCCTCATATAACAGGAGAAATCAGAGATAGAATTCATAGAGTTGCTTCAAACAGCAATGCAGATATAGTAATTACTGAAATTGGTGGAACTGTCGGAGATATAGAATCTCTTCCTTTTTTAGAGGCAATTAGGGAGTTTAGAAATGATGTCGCCAAAAATGATATTGCTTACATACATGTAACTCTTCTACCATTTATAAAAACCTCTGGAGAATTAAAAACTAAACCTACTCAACATTCTGTTAAAGAATTACGTTCCATTGGTATTCAACCAGACTTACTTGTGTGCAGAAGCGACAAAGAAATTAATGAAGGATTAAAGAAAAAAATTAGTGGTTTTTGTGGTGTCAATATTAGCTCAGTAATTGAAGCCCTAGATGCAGATAGCATTTACTCTGTTCCTTTATCTTTAAAAAAAGAGGGCTTATGTAAGGAAACCCTTAAATGTTTAGGTCTTGAAAACAAAGCTTGTGATTTAAAAAATTGGGAGGATCTAGTCCACAATTTACGTAATCCTAGGAAACCAATAAAGATTGCTTTGGTTGGTAAATATATTGAATTAGGCGATGCTTACTTATCTGTTGTTGAAGCATTAAGACATGCGTGCATTGAAGAAAAAGCATTATTAGATCTTCAGTGGATCAGTGCCGAAATGATTGAGAAAAGTTCCGCACAAAAATATCTAAAAAATGTTGATGCGATTGTCGTCCCAGGAGGCTTTGGGAATAGAGGCGTAAATGGAAAAATTGAAGCCATCAAATATGCTAGAGAAAAGGAAAAGCCATTTTTAGGTTTATGTTTAGGAATGCAATGTGCGGTCATTGAATGGGCGAGGAACATCCAAAAACTCAAAGATGCATCAAGTTCAGAATTAGATCCGCATACAAATAATCCTGTAATCCATCTTCTTCCAGAACAACAAGATATTATAGATCTTGGCGGCACAATGAGACTTGGAGTGTATCCTTGTAGATTACAAAAAAATACTATGGGGAAGAAATTATATGATGAAGATGTTGTTTACGAAAGGCATAGACATAGATATGAATTTAATAATTCTTATAAACAAATGTTCCTCGATTCTGGTTATAAAATAAGTGGAACTTCTCCAGATGGAAGATTAGTAGAATTAATAGAATTGACTGATCATCCCTACTTTTTAGCTTGTCAATATCATCCGGAATTCTTATCAAGACCAGGTAAACCCCACCCATTATTTAAAGGCCTAGTAAAAGCATCGCAGAAACTAACTAGCAAAAACTCTTAAGCTTTTTATTTAGACAAAAATGACGAAGTTTTTACCTGTCGTTGAAAAGTTTCACTCACTCCAAGGAGAGGGTTTCCATAGTGGAAAAAGTGCTTTTTTTATTAGATTAGCAGGATGTAAAGTAGGTTGTTCTTGGTGCGATACTAAACATTCATGGGATAGCACTAAATATCCACTTTTTTCTATAGAGAAACTGGTTGAAGAAATAACAGAAGCCAAATTAAAAGGGGCAGCATTTATTGTAATAACAGGAGGAGAACCTCTTCAGCATAACTTAGATCATTTGTGCAGAATTATTAAAGAGAAGAATCAAACAAATAAAGATAGCCCTATTAAAATACATATAGAGACAAGTGGTGTTAATAAAATTTCTGGTTTTTATGATTGGATTACTTTGTCTCCTAAGAGACATAAGCCTCCTATAGATTATTTCCTCAGTGCAAGTAATGAAATTAAAATAATAATTAATGATAAAAAAGATATTGAATTTGCTAAAGATATAAGAACAAAAATAATTAATTTAGAAACAAAAAAGGAAGATATAATTAATAAAAAATTTTTTATTCAGCCAGCTTGGGATAGTATAAAAGGTCTTGAATTGGCAATTGAATTTGCCAAAACAAATCCAAATTGGTCATTAAGTTTACAAACTCATAAATACCTAAGCATTCAATAACAAATGGATATCAAAAACAAATCAGTTGTAATTTTATCTTCTGGAGGATTAGACTCTTCTACTGTCGCTGCAATTGCTAAAAAATCTGACGCAAAAATTTTTGGATTATCATTTGACTACGGTCAAAAGCATAAAAAAGAATTAGAAGCTGCAAAAAAAATAGCACAATTTTTTTCTTTTGAAGATTTTAAAATAGTTAAACTTGATTTATCTTTGTGGGGTGGTTCTTCACTTACTGATCATAAAAAAGAGATCCCTAAAGGAGGATTAAATAATAAAATAATTCCAAATACTTATGTCCCAGGAAGAAATACAATTTTCATTTCTGTTGCACTCAGTTATGCAGAGGCTATAAATGCTGAATTAGTCGGTTTAGGTGTAAATGCCTTGGATTATAGTGGTTATCCAGACTGCAGGCCAGATTACATTCTGCAATTTCAAAAATTGGCTAAGTTATCAAATAAAAGAGGTAGAGAAAATAATCCTATAAAAATATGGACCCCACTTATAGATTTGAATAAAGAAGAAATAATACAGCTAGCATTTGATAATAACCTTAATATTGAGGATACATGGAGTTGCTATTCTGGGATGTCAGAACCATGCAAGAAATGCGACAGTTGCAGAATTAGAGATTCGGCTATCAATAGATGGAATAAAAAACATAAAAACAAATGATAATTAATACTGTAAAAGCTAATAAATGGATCAAACCTGAATTATTAGCGCAATTATTTTCAAGAGAGTTTGGAATTAAAGGCTTATCTTGGTTAGACAGTGATGAAAGCGAAAATGGAGAATGGTCAATTCTAGGAGTAAACCCAAAAGAGGTAATTTCATGCAAGAAAGATAACCATATAAAAATTAAGGATAATCCATTTAAGAAACTACAAAAAATAAAAAATGGATTTTGGATAGGTTGGCTTAGTTATGAAGCAGGAGCATGGTTAGAACCTCAAAATAAATGGCACAATAATGAAGTGGCTACATTATGGATTGCCTCTTATGACCCAATCATTAGAATCAATTTAATTAAAAAAGAAATTTTTATTGAAGGCAGTCAATTACAAGAGATAAATATTTATAAAAAATTAATTGAAAATATGAATAAAAATGAAATAAAAAATAAAACTAAATTAGAGTTCGATTTTTCAAATTTAAATTTAAATATAAAAAGTGAAATCTTTAAAAAAAGTATTATTCGAATCAAACAATTAATAAGTATTGGAGATATTTTTCAAGCAAACTTAACTACAAAATGCGAAATAAAATCAAAAAAAAGCTATAACTTTCTCGATATTTATTTAAAAATAAGAGATCAATTAAAGGCTCCATTTGGAGGTATCATTGTCAATGATTTTGAGAAAGAAGAGGGAGTATTATCAACCTCACCAGAAAGATTCCTAAAGATTGATAATAAGGGTTTTGTTGAGACAAGACCAATCAAAGGAACAAGAGCGAGAGATAAAGATGAACAAAAAGATGCTTTTAATGCGATTGAACTAACAACAAATGAAAAAGATAGAGCTGAAAACATTATGATTGTAGATTTATTAAGAAATGATTTGAGCAAAGTTTGCGAAACAGGGAGCATAATAGTTCCAGAATTATTAAAATTAGAAAGTTATTCGAAAGTCCATCACCTGACATCTGTAATAAGAGGAAAACTTAAAAGTGATAAAAATTGGGTTGATTTACTTATGGCTTGTTGGCCCGGTGGATCAATCACTGGGGCTCCAAAAATAAGATCTTGCCAGAGATTATTTGAACTTGAAGGATTTGAAAGAGGTCCTTATTGTGGTTCATTCATAAAAATTGATTGGAATGGAGAATTTGATAGTAATATCTTAATAAGATCATTCATTTTAAAAAATAAAACTATAAAAATTTATGCTGGATGCGGCATTGTAAATGATTCAAATCCTCATGAAGAAAATGAAGAAATGAAATGGAAACTTTTACCATTAATTAATTCATTGAAATGAGTAAAAATTTAGTTTGGCATAATAAAAATTGGCAAAATAGTGATGCTATAAATATTTCGATACAAGATAGAGCGATTAGATTCAGTGATGGAATATTTGAAACAATATTGATTAAAAAAAATAAACCAATCCAATTAAAAGAGCATATTAAAAGATTTAATAATAGTCTTAGTTTATTAAATTTTAAATTTATTTTTGATTTTGAATTTCTTAAAGAAATAATATATGAAGGCATAGATAAATTATCATTAAATGACGATCAATATGGGTCAATAAGAATTAATTATTCAAGAGGCTTAAATAAAGGTAGAGCAATTAAAGTTTATGATGAATATAATAATTTCAAAATAAGTAATTTATGGATTGAATTTTATTTAATAAATCTAAACTTAAATCCAATAAGCGTAATTATCAGTAAGACAGAGAAAAGAAATGAATATAGTTTATTAAGTAGATGCAAAACCTTCTCATATAATCAGTCAATACAAGCTTTAACTGAAGCTAATGAAAATAATTTTGATGATGCATTAATGCTTAATACGAAAAATGAACTTTGCTGCGGTACTACTTTTAATTTACTTCTTAAGAGAGGAGATATCTGGTTGACACCAAGAAAAGAAAGTGGTTGCTTACCAGGGATAATGGTAAGTCAATTATTAAGATTAGAATTAGCAAAAGAAGACAATCTTTTACCCATGTTCAAAGAAGATGATATTTTAATTGGATTAAATAGTCTTACTTGCAAGCAAATAAAGCAAGTTGATAATTTAAAATTAAAAACTAATTTTGATATAAATAATTTCTGGGAAATGTTATATATTTAAATTGTTTTTGACATTAGCAAGTTTTACATTTGATAATTTTGTAACATAATTATTTACTTGGAATTCTACAATCTTTCCAATTATGATAATTGAAGGTGGCTTGTATCCTTTTACTTTAATCACTTCAACTAAATTTGAAAGTGTTGAAATCTCAGATTTTTGATTTTTCAAAGTGGCTTCTTGGACGATCGCACTTGCTGTATCTTTATCCATACCACCTTCAAGTAGTTCTTTTACAATATATTCAATATTTCTTATGCCCATATAAATCACTAAACTATCAGAAGTCTTTGCGAGTTGCCTCCACTTCACTGACTTTTCTTTTTTATCCATATGCTCATGACCTGTAACAAAGGTGATTGAACTTGCACCGTTTCTATGAGTTAGTGGAATACCAATATAAGAAGGAGCAGCAATCCCAGATGTTATTCCTGGTACTATTTCAATCTGAACACCTCTACTCTCCAAAAAAGAAACTTCTTCTCCGCCTCTAGAAAAGACAAAAGGATCTCCACCCTTTAATCGGACAACAGTTTTACCTTCTTGAGATAATTTAAATAATAAATCATTTATATCTTGTTGAAGAAATGATGAGCAGCCTGCTCTTTTACCAACATAAATAATCTGACAAGTAGGACTTGCTTCCTTAATTATCTCCGAAGGAATTAATGCATCATGAACTAAAGCATCGCAATTTTTAATAAGCCGCAATGCTTTTAAAGTTATCAACTCTGGATCTCCAGGCCCTGAACCAACTAAATAAACAATTCCAGACACAATATTCTCCATTAAAGAGTATGGTAATAGATGTACCACTGTAGTCGCTATATTTATCTTGAAAGAAAATTTTGAAAAAACAGGCCAGAAAAGAATTCTTTTAGCTTCTTTCTTTACACTGCTCAACGATAGGATGAGTGAGAGCATACTCCTTGGACTCTTGCCAGGTTTTGTGCGTCAATTTATTGACAGTGCAAGAGTATTCGCTTATATCTCTTGTACTTACTCACTAGCTCAATTCATAGCATCGCCTTCAATAGGACTTTTTAGCGATAAATTCGGAAGAAGGCCAGTAATGTTAATATGCATTTTAGGATCAATTTTGGGAATATCTTTACTTGCTTTTACAGTACTTTTTGATTGGTCAAATACTTTCTTAGTAATGGGAGCAACTTCTATGTTGCCTATATATTTACTATTCATAGCAAGATTAATAGATGGGATAAGCGGAGGAACCGTTGCCACAGCAACTACAGTATTAGCAGATATATCTTCACCAGAAAAAAGGGCGAAAACTTTTGGATTGATAGGGGTAGCATTTGGGCTAAGTTTCTTATTAGGCCCTTCCGCTGTATTAATTTTCACTAGAGATTCAAATAATGGCTATTTAATACCAGTATTGATAGCAACTTTGATACCTTTTATAAATTTTTTGCTAGTTCTTTTTTATCTGCCTGAGACGAAGCCAAGGCAAAATCGTCTTTCTGATAAAAAGGAATCTAAATCTAATCCTTTCAAAGGCATTTTTAAGGTTTTCAAAGAAAATAGAATTAAAAAATTATCACTTGCTTTCTTTATATATTTCATAGCTTTTACTGGATTAACGACTATACTTGTATATTTTCTTCAAGACTCGCAAGGATGGACCATAAAAGAGTCAAATGGACCATTAGTGCTAGTTGGGATTGTTGCTATTATTGTGCAAGGAGTTTTAATTGGTCCATTAGTCAAAGAATTTGGAGAAGTTAAATTAACACTTAGTGGTAGTGGTTTTATACTTTTTGCCTGTTCATTACTAATTATTTTTCCTGAAAAGAATTCAGGTTCTTATATATATTTAGCTGTTACATTTTTAGCCATAGGAGCAGGCTTAATAACACCTTCAATAAGAGCTCTTATATCAAAAAAGATTGATAAGACTAGTCAGGGTTCTATATTGAGCAGTCTCCAAGGATTACAGAGCCTTGGAAGTGTTTTGGGTTACATTTTGGCTGGAAATGTTTATGATTATTTCGGACCAAGAAGTCCATTTGTTGCAGGAGGTTTAATATTACTTTTAATGATTTGGCTAATAACAGGAAGCAATATCCAGAAAGAAGTTAAAATGGTTTAAAACTGTTTATAAGTTTAGATGAAGAATCAAAATTTAAATGAAAATAAATTTTTAAATAGGGAATTAAGTTGGATTAAATTTAATCAAAGAGTTCTTTTTACTGGAATGGAAAAAGGCTATAAGGTCTTGGACAAAATTAAATTTTGCTCAATTTTTAGCAATAATCTTGATGAATTCTTTATGGTAAGAGTAGCCTCTTTAAAAGCTCAAGTTGAAGCAGGTATTAATAAAAAGAGTATTGATGGATTAACACCTATCGAACAATTAAATATTATCAATAATGAGGTGAAAAGACTCACTAAAATTCAAGAAAAATATGTTAACGATGAGTTAAGAAATGAGCTCAAAGAATCGGGAATTTTTATAAGCAAATATAAAAACTTAAATGGTCAAGAAAAAAAATGGTGTGATAATTATTTCTTGACTTCTATTTTTCCATTATTAACTCCATTAGTTGTTGATCCTTCCCATCCATTCCCCTTCATAAGTAATTTAAGTCTTAATTTAGCTGCGATTATAACTGATTCTGAATCTTCAAAAAATCAATTTGTAAGAGTCAAAATTCCCACAAAAAATATTGGACGTTTCGTGCAAATTCCCGAAGAAATAGTCAAAAGCAACAATTATGCTGAAAATTTTTTTGTAACCGTTGAAGACTTAATTGGAAATAATTTAAATAAATTATTTTCTGGAATGAAATGCTTAGGCTACTCATTTTTTAGAGTTACAAGAGATGCAGATCTAGAACTTAAAGAACTTGAAGCAGATGATTTACTTCTCGCAATTGAAAAAAGTCTACAAAAAAGAAGAATAGGCGGAGAAATCGTAAGATTAGAAGTTGAAGAAAATATTCCAGTTGACATATTAAATTTATTAATCGAGGGAATTTCTATTTCAAAAGATTATATTTATTTTTCGAAGGGTTTATTAAGTTTAGATGATTTAAATTTACTTACAAAAATTAATAGAGAAGATCTAAAAGAAAATTTATCAATTGGCAAAACTCATCAATTACTTAAGGACATAAGTGATAATAGAAATATAAAACAAAGAACTATTTTTAATTTAATTAAAAAGGAAAGTATCCTCCTCCATCATCCTTATGATTTATTTGCAAGTTCAATTGAAGAATTTATAAATAAAGCTGCAGAGGATCCATTAGTAAAGGCTATAAAAATTACTTTATATCGAGTATCAAAAGACTCACCAATTATTGAAGCACTTATAAGAGCTGCTGAGAACGGCAAAGAAGTAATGACTTTAGTAGAGTTAAAAGCAAGATTTGACGAGGATAATAATATTCAATGGGCAAAACAACTTGAGCAGGCTGGTATTCATGTTGTATATGGAATTATAGGTTTCAAGACACATACAAAAATATGCTTAGTCATCAGAAAAGAAAAAGGGAGATTAAGAAATTATTTTCATATTGGAACAGGCAATTACAACTCTATAACATCAAAACTATATACCGATATTGGATTTTTATCTACAGATACTGAAATCGCTTCAGATCTTATTGAACTTTTTAATTATTTATCTGGATTTGCCAAGCAGAAAAACTATAAAAAATTATTGGTATCTCCTTTTTCTATGAGAAAAAAATTTATTTTTCTAATTGAAAGAGAAATTGCAAATACAAGAAATGGCATGAAAGGAGAGATTATTGCCAAAATGAATTCACTTGTAGATCCCGAAATTATTGACCTTCTCTATAAAGCATCCAAAAGTGGAGTTAAAATTAAACTTCTAATACGCGGAATATGTTGTTTATATCCTAAACGTAAAAATCTGAGTGAAAATATTACAGTTATAAGTATAATCGGGCATTTCTTAGAACATTCAAGAATTTTTTGGTTCTATAACTGTGGAAAAACTGAAGCCTATATAGGAAGTGCAGATTGGATGAGGAGAAATCTTGATCGCAGGATTGAAGCAGTTACACCAATTGAAGACAATAAATTAAAAGAACAATTACATAATTTATTATTGACTTATTTAAACGATAATTGTTGTGCATGGGAAATGGATAATAAGGGAAATTACTATAAAAGACATAAAACAAAAGAAAATCATAATTCTCAATTTGATTTAATTAAGAATTAATGAACAATCAAGATATGACAATTTCATAATTTTCTTAACATTTTAATATTTTTTTCATTTTAAAAAAGATTAGTCATAGCAATGATTCTCAATGAAATTGAAAATTAAATAACATTTTAGACTTTTAAGTTTCAACGCAAAAGTAGTCTTTGTTGCGATTTCAGTGCTAACTTTCTAAAAAATCCACTTAGGAGGCCAGGGTGATGGGGATCCCTCTGGAATCTGGAAAAAATTCTTCAAAAATCATTGAAGAACCTAGATTACCAAATAACGCGAGAATATCTCGTGCAAACCAATCTGAAAAATCCAGTACTACTGGAAAAATCAATCAGAAAAAATCTGTAAGACAAAGTACAGATTCCATTGGTTATTATTTAAGCACTATTGGACGTGTTCCACTGCTTACTGCAGCAGAGGAGATTGAGTTAGCTCATCATGTCCAAAAAATGAAAAAAATCTTAAATTTGCCAGAAATTGAGAGAAGTTTAAAAGATAAAAAACAAATTAGATTAGGAAAAAAATCTCGAGATAGAATGATGGCTGCAAACCTAAGACTTGTAGTCTCAGTTGCAAAAAAATATCAGAACCAAGGCTTAGAGCTTCTTGACTTGGTTCAAGAAGGAGCTATTGGCCTCGAGAGAGCTGTAGATAAATTCGACCCAGCCATGGGGTATAAATTCTCAACTTATGCATATTGGTGGATAAGACAAGGCATGACACGAGCAATTGACAATAGTGCAAGAACAATTCGTCTGCCGATTCATATCAGTGAAAAATTATCAAAAATGAGAAGGGTATCTAGAGAACTTTCACATAAATTAGGAAGACAGCCAAATAGAGCTGAGTTATCTAGCGCAATGGGAATTGAACAAAAAGATTTAGAAGACTTAGTTTCTCAAAGCGCTCCCTGTGCATCTTTAGATGCACATGCAAGAGGGGAAGAAGACAGAAGCACCTTGGGTGAATTAATTCCTGACCCAAACTGCGAAGAGCCAATGGAAGGTATGGATAGAACCATCCAAAAAGAGCATTTAGGGGGATGGTTAGCCCAACTAAATGAAAGGGAGCAAAAAATAATGAGATTAAGGTTCGGCTTAGATGGAGAAGAGCCTTTAACATTAGCAGAGATTGGAAGACAGATTAATGTCTCGAGAGAAAGAGTTAGGCAATTAGAAGCAAAAGCAATTCTTAAATTGAGAGTAATGACAAACCATCAGCAGGTAGCATAAAAGAACATTGTTAAATTATTTTCTAATAATTTTTTATATTTTAACTATTTTTGGTATTGCAGTTATCTATAAAAAATTTAGACCTAATAACAAAGAATTACTACGGAAAATAATTCATATCGGAATAGGTCCTTTAGTTATAATTGCAAAATACTTAGGGATATCACAATTTTTTGCTGGCTATTTTACTTTTTTAATTTCATTACTAATAGTTACTAATTATATTTATAAATTATTTCCGATAATTGAAGATGTCGAGAGAAAAAGCTATGGGACATTCTTCTACTGTATAAGTTTATTATTTTTAATAATTCTTTTTTGGGATAAAGATCCATATTCCTTAATGGCTGGATTTTTAATAATGACATTTGGCGATGGACTAGCAGGATTAATTGGGAAAAATTTTACGTCTAAAGATTGGCGAATACTCAATCAAAAAAAGTCCTTATTAGGTACAACAACAATGTTTATTTCAAGTTTAATTGTCTTGATTTCAGTTGGTTTATTTGGAAATTTTTCAATAAATGGGATTTTTATCTTTATTGCTTTGCTAGCAACAATTCTTGAACAAATAAGCTTCTATGGAATAGATAATTTCACTGTCCCTATTATAACCTCTATATTTTTTAATATTTCAGTAACAAAGTTATAAACCATTCATTTGATTGATGAATAAAGCTTTGATAAAAGATCTTCAGTGGTTTTTATATCAATGCAAGCATCAGTAATACTTTTCCCATATTCTAAACTCTTTTTATTAACGAGCTTTTGATTACCTTCTTGAATATGACTTTCTAGCATTACTCCAAGAATATTTTTTTCCCCATTATTTATTTGTTGAGCAACATTTTCTAAAACATTTCCTTGCTTTTTAAAATCCTTATTAGAGTTTCCATGACTGCAATCTATCATTACTTTATGAGGTAAATTATTTTTGAGAAGTTCAGAAGAAATATTATTTACATGATTAGTTTCAAAATTAGGGCCTTTTGAACCTCCTCTAAGAACAATATGTCCGTCAGGATTACCTGTGGTATTAACTATCGAAGCAAACCCATCATTATTAACCCCTAAAAAATGATGAGATCTTGCTGCTGATTGAATTGCGTTAATAGCAGTTTTAAAAGAGCCATCAGTACCATTCTTAAATCCAATCGGCATAGATAATCCTGATGCCATTTCTCTATGAGTTTGGCTCTCAGTAGTTCTAGCACCAATAGCTGTCCAACTTATTAAATCAGCAATATACTGAGGAACTATTGGATCTAGAAGTTCAGTAGCAGATGGTATTTCAATTGAAGCTAAATACAAAAGTAAACTTCTGGCTCTTCTTAATCCAGTATTTATATCATAAGAACCATCTAAATGAGGATCATTAATTAAACCCTTCCAGCCTATAGTTGTTCTTGGCTTTTCAAAGTAAACTCTCATTACGATCTCTAATTTGTCAGAAAAAGACTCTCTAAATTTATGAATGTAAGAAGAGTAATCTTTCGCCGCATCAATATCATGAATAGAGCAAGGACCAACAATGACTAATAATCGAGAGTCATTTTTATGCAAAATATTTTGTATTGATCTTCTGGTTTTGGAGACGGTGTTAGCAGAGGTATAATCAAGAGGTAAATCTTGATGAAGTTGTCTAGGAGGTATTAATGGACGAGTTTCAACAACATGTAAATCAGATGTCTTTTCTAAAGATTGATTATTTGATGAAATGGTCATTGATGTTTGAATAGATTGAGATTACTAAAAAGCATTTATGAATACTCTCCTTCCCAATATTAAAAATAACAATAGTTTAGTATTTAAACCTCACTAATGAAGAATTTGGACACATTGCTAAAAGATTATATTGATCATGTAGCTGATAGAGCTTCTAAGGGCATTCCTCCTTTAGCTTTAAACGCAGCTCAAGCAAATACTGTTACTGAATTATTAGAAAAAGCGAAACCATCAGAGAGTGATTATCTTCTAAATCTTTTGAAAGAAAGAATTCCTCCAGGTGTTGATGAAGCAGCTTATGTGAAAGCAAGTTGGTTAACTGCTATTGCTAATGGAGAAAAAAATTGTCAATTTATAGATCCGCAAGAAGCAATAGAAATCTTAGGAACAATGATTGGCGGCTATAATGTTAATTCTCTAGTTGAAATAATTAAAAAAGAAGATCCGATACTTTCTCAAACTGCAGCAAATGTTTTAAAAAAAATAATTCTTGTATATGATGCTGCTAATGATATTTTTGAACTTTCTTCAAAAAACATTTATGCGAAACAAGTTATAGATAGTTGGGCCAATGCTGAATGGTTTATTTCCAAAAAATCTCTTCCTGATGAAATAATATGCATTGCTTTTAAAATTGATGGAGAAACAAATACTGATGATCTTTCTCCAGCCGTTCATGCGACTTCAAGGCCAGATATTCCTCTTCATGCTCTTTCTATGCTGGAATTCAAAGACAAAAAAGCTTTAAAAATTCTTGAGGATTTAAAAACAAAAAATTTGCAAATTGCATATGTTGGCGATGTAGTTGGAACTGGGAGTTCCAGAAAATCTGCTATAAATTCTCTAATTTGGCATATTGGCGAAAAAATTCCTTTTGTTCCGAATAAAAAGACAGGGGGAATTGTTATTGGAGGGAAAATTGCTCCTATATTCTTTAACACCGCCCAAGACTCTGGAGCACTCCCTATAGAAGCTGGAGTGGATAAAATAAAAACCGGAGATATATTAAAAATTCTTCCCTATAAGGGGTTACTAAAAAAGATTGATAAAGGTGATAAAGAAATCATAATCAGTGAATTTACACTACAACCTTCAACAATTACTGATGAGATAAAAGCTGGAGGAAGGATAAATCTTATGATAGGAAGATCTTTAACAGATAAAACAAGAAATAAACTTAAATTAGAGCCAAGCAATTTATTTATTAGACCAAAAAATTTATCCAACAAAAATATAGGATTTACCCAAGCACAGAAAATCGTTGGGAAAGCTTGCGGTCTTGAAGGCATTTCCCCAGGTATGACATGTGAACCAATTATGACAACAGTAGGAAGCCAAGATACTACTGGACCAATGACTAGAGATGAACTTAAAGAATTAGCATGTTTAGGCTTTACAGCAGATCTAGTAATGCAAAGTTTCTGTCATACTGCAGCTTATCCAAAACCAATAGACCTCATTACTCATAAAGAATTACCTGACTTCATATCCCAAAGAGGAGGAGTCGCTTTAAAACCTGGAGACGGGATAATACATAGTTGGCTAAATAGGATGCTATTGCCAGATACTGTTGGAACTGGAGGGGATAGTCACACAAGATTTCCTCTTGGGATTTCTTTCCCAGGAGGATCTGGAATAGTAGCTTTTGCTGCAGCGATAGGTTCAATGCCTTTAAATATGCCAGAGTCTATCTTAGTAAAATTCAAGGGTGAGCTCCTTCCAGGAATAACTTTAAGAGATTTGGTCAACGCAATTCCACTTTTTGCGATTAAGAAAGGTCTTTTAACAGTTGAAAAATCCAATAAAAAAAATATATTTAACGGGAAAATAATGGAAATAGAAGGATTACCAAATTTAAAACTTGAGCAAGCATTCGAATTAACTGATGCAACTGCTGAACGTTCATGCGCAGGGAGTACAATTTATTTATCAGAAGAAACTGTGGAAGAATATTTACGTAGTAATATTTGTCTCTTAGAAAAAATGATTGAAAGCAATTATCAAGATGCAAAATCAATCAAGAGAAGAATTGATGATATGAAAAATTGGCTTCAAAATCCTAATTTATTAAAAGCTGATGATGATGCTTCCTATGAAGAAGTTATTGAAATTAACTTATCACACGTAACGGAACCAATAGTTGCTTGTCCTAATGACCCAGATAATGTAAAAGAAATTTCTGATGTAGCCAATACAGTTATAGACGAAGTATTCATTGGATCATGCATGACAAATATTGGACATTATCGAGCTGCGGCGAAAGTACTTGAAGGTACCAAAAATCTAAATTCCAAACTTTGGATTTGTCCACCTACTAAAATGGATGAAGAAATTCTACGTCAAGAAGGATACTATAAAATATTCGAAAATTGTGGAGCGCGACTAGAATTACCTGGTTGTTCATTATGTATGGGTAACCAAGCAAGAGTAAATGATGGAGCTATTGTTTTTTCAACAAGTACTAGAAATTTTGATAATAGACTTGGTAAAAATGCTCAGGTTTTTTTAGGTAGTGCTGAACTTGCTGCTGTATGTGCATTACTTGGAAGAATACCTGAGATTGACGAATATATAAATATTACTAAAGATAAAATCAATCCATATTCTGAAACGCTATATCGCTATCTTCAGTTTGATGAAATGCAAAATTTCAGTTTATCTAAATAATTCTTATTTATGAATCGATTTTTAAATACAAATATTAATGAAAAAGCAAATAACCGATCGAGAAGTATTAAAAAATTACTTAAACAAAAATCATTAGTTGTAGCTATTGCTCTTTTATTTACTGGTTTAGGAGCCTCAATAACAAGTATTTCTTTTAAAACTGGTATTTATTTTATTAACAATTGGAGATTAGATCTTCTAAATCAGTTTCCTTCTTTTCTTGTTCTTCCTTTATTTGGTCTTATAGGTGGAGCTTTATCTGGGCAATTAATAAAAAGTTTTGCTCCTGCAGCTAAAGGTTCAGGAGTAGCACAAATAATGGGTTTTTTAAGACACAAAAAAGTTACTATGAATCTGAAAGTTGGATTAGTAAAATTAATATCAGGAATAATTGCTATTGGTAGCGGATTCCCTCTCGGTCCAGAAGGTCCATCTGTTCAGATGGGAGGTTCTGTCGCATGGCAAATGGCTAAGTGGTTGAAAGCTCCATTGGCTTTTAGAAGAGTAATTATTGCTGCTGGAGGGGGGGCAGGAATTGCAGCTGTTTTTAGCGCTCCATTAGGTGGTTTTATATATGCAATCGAAGAATTATTAAATTCTGCTAGACCAGTGGTTTTACTATTAGTTGTTGTAACAACTTTCATCGCTGACTCATCTGCAGATATTATTCAAGCATTAGGTCTTGATCCAACAGCTGGAGGGTTTGACTTCAACCTAGGCTTCCTTATTCAGAAAGAATATAACCCTTCTATTGTATTCTTACCTATTGATTTAATTTATCTTATATTACTTGGAATAATAATTGGAATATTCGCCGAACTTTATAGTAATTATGTCTTAATGATGCAAAATTTTGGTAGAAGATGGTATCAAAATAAATTTGTACTAAAAATGAGCATTTGTGGTTTGATTCTTGGTAGCATTTATTCTTTTTTACCAAGTAGTTTTCATAATTTAGATGAGCTACAAAAAATAATTGCCGAACAAAATACAAATATTGAAATCGCTCTTTTAGCAGTAATAGTTTTATTTATTACAACGGGGTTAGCCGCTGCTTCAGGAGCTCCGGGGGGATTGTTTTACCCTATGCTAACTTTGGGAGGTGCTATTGGTTTAATAATGGGAAACTGGGTAGAAATCGCCACAGGCCATGCTCCTAGTACATATATCTTTGCAGGTATGGGTGCTTTTGTTGCAGGGTGCTCAAGAACTCCAATTACAGCAATGTTTTTAGCATTTGCGTTAACCAAAGATTTACTAATAATGAAACCCGTATTGATATGTTGTATAACAAGTTTTTTAATAGCTAGAGCATTTAACGATCAATCAATTTATGAAAGACAAATACAAATTGAAATTGAGAATACAAATTAATAAAAATATTAGTCAAATACAGCCGTTTTACTGTTATAAACAAAAACCTGATGATTTAAATGTAGACGGACTGCTCTAGCAAGAGCAATTCTTTCTATATCTCTACCTTTCCTAATCAAATCTTGAATTTCATCTCTGTGACTCACTGATACTGTACATTGTTCTATTATTGGTCCTTCGTCTAGCTCCTTAGTTACATAATGTGCTGTTGCACCAATTAATTTTACTCCTCTTTTCCAAGCACGATGATAAGGCTGAGAACCTTTGAAAGCTGGCAAAAAAGAATGATGAATATTAATAATTGATGAAAACTCTTTTAAAAATGAATCACTTAAAATTTGCATATATTTCGCAAGAACAACCAGTTTTATATTAAATTTATTCAGAAGTTCTAATACTTCTTCTTCCAGTAAATCTTTAGGAATTTTAGAAGAATCAAAATAAATAAATTGAGCATTAAAATCATCGGCGATTTCTTTTAAATCAGGATGATTAGAAATAATTAATGGAACAGCCATTTTTAACTCTCCGTTTCGTACTCTCCATAACAAATCAATTAAACAATGATTTTGCTTGCTGACAAAAATAGCAACATTTGGAATTTCATCAGAGTAATTAATAAAATAATTCCCATTAATACTACTAATAATACTCTCTAGATGATTATTAATTTCAATTTTATTTAAAGGAAAATTATTAGCATTCCATTCAATTCGACTAAGAAATAACCCTGCATCTTGATCAGTATGATGATCAGAATGCTTTATATTTCCTCCATAATTAGAGATCCAACTAGTAATTGTACTAACCAATCCTGGTCGGTCAGGGCAAACAATTCTTAGAATAATTGAAGGGGTTTTCAAAAATTTACTATTATTCTATTAACAAGAGATTTAAATACAATATACCAATGAATAGTTTAAAAGAGAATCTGAAATTTACTCAAGTATTAATTATTGGATCTGGAATAGTTGGGAAATTTAACGCATTAGAATTAGCGAAACTTGGTTTAAAAGTTTTAATAATAGATCCTTGCCAAAGTAAAAATAGTAGTAATGCAGCTCTTGGAATATTAATGGGAAAAATTTATCAAAAACGCAATGGAAGAAGTTGGGAACTAAGGAAAACAAGTATGAAATTATGGCCAGACTGGCTCAAGGAATTTAAAGAGATAAATCCTAAAGTGGATTTTGAAAAGCCCTTAATCAAAATGACAACAAATGATGATTATTTTGAGAAAATGAAAAAATTCGTACTTAAATATCCAAATGATAATTTGAAAATTTTACAGGAGAAATCAAATCTACTAGTAAATATCCAAAACGTTTTTAATAACAATAAAATTAAAGGTATAATTTCATATGAAGATGGGAGAATTAATCCTAAAATATTACTTAATACAATAGATAGCCTCCTCAAAAAATACAGTATAACAACCATTAATAATGCAGTTTTTGAAATTAAAAAAGATAAAAAGTCTTGGATTGCTTTTTTAAAAGGAGGAAATAAAATTGTTGCTGAGGTGGTTATATTATGTAATTCCCTTAAATCTTTAGAATTAATAGAAAGTAAAAAGTATAATCTTGCATTAGAACCTGTTTTAGGTCAAGCAATAGAAATTTCTATCAAAGACAAATCAACAAACTTCTTAAACCTCCCAAAAGTATTTAGTATTAACGGTAAAAATATTATCCCACTTAGTAGAAATAAATTAATTATCGGTTCTACAGATGAGTTTGATACAAAACCCCAACAAGAAAAAATAAAAGAGCTTACTGAATTTATTAAAGAAAAACCTAATTGGCTTGATACAAAAAATATAACCAAAAAATGGTTTGGAATTAGATCAAAACCAATAGGAGAAGGATCTCCCTTACTTAAGACTTTAGAGACAGGTTTAATTTTATGTACTGGCTTTTATAAGAACGGAATATTACTAGCACCTGCATCTTCTAAATGGGTTTCACAAGAGGTACAAAAGCACATTTAACTCTATTTACTTTCGGTAAAATCAGCATCAATAACATCATCCTCATCATTATTTGAATTGGTAGAGCTATCGTTACCAGTCGCTGAGGGAGGTTGATTCCCTGGTTGCTGATAAACAGAAGAACCAACAGCATACAACTCTTGTTGGAGCTCCTCTAATAATTTCTTCATAGAATCATAATCTTCTTTTTCAGTTGCTTCTTTTAATAATTTGCTCTTTTCTTCAACTTTTGCTTTTGCAGAAGAATCGATCTTATCACCTAACTCTGCTAATTGCTTTTCTGTCTGGTAAACAAGAGTTTCAGATTGATTTTTAAGATCTATTCTTTCTCTTTTTTCCTTATCTGCGGAAGCGTTTGATTCTGCATCTTTAACCATCTTCTCAACTTCATTATCTGAGAGTGTTGAAGCTCCAGTTATAGAAATACTCTGTTCTTTTCCACTCCCTTTATCTTTCGCAGTAACACTTAAAATCCCATTAGCATCAATGTCAAAGGTAACTTCAATTTGAGGAACACCTCTAGGAGCAGAAGGTATACCGTCAAGTCTAAAAGTACCTAGACTTTTATTATCTGAAGCCATTTCTCTCTCACCCTGAAGTACATGTATTTCAACATTTGTTTGTCCATCAACTGCAGTTGAATATGTTTCAGACTTTTTAGTGGGGACAGTCGTGTTACGAGAGATCATTTTTGTCATAACCCCTCCTAAAGTTTCTACACCTAAAGATAAAGGAGTCACGTCGAGCAATAATATGTCTTTTACTTCTCCAGCTAACACCCCTCCCTGAATCGCTGCACCCACAGCAACAACCTCATCTGGGTTTACAGTTTGATTAGGATCTTTACCAGTTACTCTTTTTACTAATTCCTGAACTGCTGGCATCCGAGTTGAACCACCAACCATAACAATTTCATCAATTTCCCCAGTAGACAGTTTCGCATCTTTTAATGCTTGTTCAACTGGAACACGACATCTATCAATTAAGACTGAAGCAAGTTCTTCAAATTTTGCTCTTGTTAAATTCAGATCAAGATGTTTAGGACCTTCAGGGGTTGCAGTTATAAAAGGTAAATTAATTTCACTTTGAGTTGCATTTGAAAGCTCTATTTTCGCCTTCTCAGCGGCCTCAGTAAGTCTCTGAAGAGCTTGTTTATCTTGCCTTAAGTCAATACCTTCATTGTTTTTAAATGTACTGGCAAGGTGATCAACAATGCATTTATCGAAATCATCTCCACCTAAATGTGTATCCCCAGAGGTAGAAAGAACCTCAAAGACTCCATCACCAACCTCTAAGACAGATACATCAAAGGTTCCACCTCCCAAATCAAAAACTAAAATTCTCTCATTACTTTTTTTATCTAAACCATAAGCTAGAGCTGCTGCAGTTGGCTCATTAATGATTCTTAAAACTTCAAGCCCTGCAATTTTTCCAGCATCCTTAGTAGCTTGTCTTTGAGAATCGTTAAAATAAGCAGGAACAGTAATAACTGCTTGAGTGATATTTTCTCCTAAATACTTACCCGCATCTTCAGATAATTTTCTTAAAACTTGCGCGCTAACCTCTTCAGGCGAAAATTGCTTTTCTAAAACAGGACATTTTAATTTAACACTGGAACCTGCTTTTTCTACTCCATAACTGACTTCTTTTGATTCTTCGTTGACTTCATCAACTCTTCTTCCGACAAATCTTTTCGCTGAATAAAATGTATTTTCAGGATTCATAACTGCTTGCCTTTTCGCTATCTGACCCACCAATTGATCTTGATTCTTAGTGTATGCAACAACAGATGGCGTTGTTCTGAAACCCTCAGCATTTGCTATTACAGTAGGTTTACCACCCTCCATAACAGCAACACAACTGTTAGTGGTTCCTAAATCAATTCCAACAACTTTACCCATTGGTAAAAACTCTCCTTAATAACCTACATAATCGGACATCCTCGTCCTTATTGTTACTCATAGACGAGGTGTGGTTTCCGAACAAATCAATTATTTTTTCAATTTTTTTTAAAAATGATTAGTGGCAAAACATCATTTCTTGCATTAATTGGCAATCCAGTGAATCATTCTCTTTCACCAATAATGCAAAACGTTGCGATAAAACATCTAGGCCTAGACTTGGTTTATTTGGCAATACCATGCAACGTAGAGGATTTCAATTCAACAATAAATATATTAAAAAAATTGAACTGTAAGGGATTGAACATAACAATTCCATTTAAAGAAAAAGTATTTAATTTATGCAGTGAAATTTCACCTATTGCGCATAAAGTTAAAGCAATAAATACATTAAGATTAAATAAAGATAATGAATGGAGTGGTACTAATACAGACGTTGAAGGCTTTATCTACCCATTAAGAAATAGTAATTTAAAAAATAAAAGAGGCACAATACTTGGTTCAGGAGGAGCTGCAAGAGCAGCTGTTCAAGGACTTTTAGAGCTAAAACTATCTGAAATTAATGTGATAACGCGCAATAGAAAATCTCTAGCAAAGATCTTAAAGGATTTTTCAGGCGACACAAAAATAAATGGGTTTATTGATGAAAATGAATCAAACGATAAATTAATTCAAAATTCAGATTTAGTTGTTAATTCAACTCCTGTAGGAATGAAAAGTATTTCCAACAAAGAACACTCTTTACCTTTTGGCGAAAAAATATGGAAATCACTCACTCCTGATACAATAATTTACGATCTAATTTACAATCCAAGGAAAACTCCTTTATTAGAATTTGGACTGAAAAGAAATTGTATTGCTATTGATGGTCTAGAAATGCTTGCTTCTCAGGGAGCAAAGTCTTTATCTTTTTGGACCAATGGATTAGAAGCTCCATTTGAACTTATGAAAAAATCTTTAGAAGAATATATTTAACCCTGAAAAATATATTTAATGAATTTCAAAAAATTCCGTAATAATGTATTGTAGTTAATTAACCAGACGCTCATTTTTTTTATGAGCCTAAATGACCTAGTCTGCAATTATGAACAACCATCAAATTTATTACGAAACAATGTACATACTTCGTCCGGACATTGCGGAGGAAGAAGTTAATGAACATATCGAAAAGTACAATAAGCTGCTTGAAAAACTTGGAGGTAAAGTTCTTGACAGTCAAATGCGAGGCAAAAGAAGACTCGCATATCAAATTGGTAAACACAGAGAGGGTATTTACGTTCAACTTAGCCATCTGGGGGATGGTCAACATGTTTCAAAGATTGAAAAATCAATGCGTCTCAGCGAGGACGTAATTAGATATATGACCGTCAAACAAGATGGACCTTTACCAACTCCAAAACCATCTAAAAAAGTTGTAAAGTCAAACGACAATCAAGACGTTGATAGTAAGGTGAAAAAAGATATTTCAAATGGTGAGAAAGAAGACGAAAAGTCTAAAGCAGACAATAGTGTGGAGAAAACTTCAGAAAAAAGTGAAGACAAAGCTACAACAAACGATAACGTAGAGAAAACTTCAGAAAAAAGTGAAGACAAAGCTACAACAAACGATAACGTAGAGAAAACTTCAGAAAAAAGTGAAGACAAAGCTACAACAAACGATAACGTAGAGAAAACTTCAGAAAAAAGTGAAGACAAAGCTCAATAGTTAATCTTTAATCTTACTTGAATTTAATTCAGCCCATATCTTATTAGACATTCCCCACATATATATAAAGCCTTCAGCGTTTTTATGATTAAATTTATCTTCGTGACTGTAAGTCGCAAGATCCTCCCTGTACAGTGAGTTATTTTTCGAAAAACGTCCAATAACAGTCGCATTACCCTTATAAAGCCTTATTTTAACTACACCATTAACAGCTTTTTGCGTATTCTGAATAAACCCATCTAAAGCATTTTTTAGTGGGCTAAACCAATACCCTTGATATATCAATTGGGCCCATTTCTTTTCCACAGAACATTTAAAGTCATTTAAATCATGAGTTAGAGTTAAAGTCTCCAACTCTTTATGAGCTTTAATTAAAAGTAATAAGCCAGGAGTTTCATAAATCTCTCGACTCTTAATACCAACTACTCTATCTTCTATCATGTCTATTCTTCCAAAGCCATGTTTACCTGCAATTAAATTAGCTTTAGTTATTATTTCTTTTCTTGATAGAGTTTCATTATCAATAGAGATTGGAAATCCATTTTTAAATTCAATTTCAATATCATCAGGCGTATCTGGGGCATCATTGATTGAGGAAGTCATCTCGAAAACCTCTTCATTTGGAGCTTTCATAGGATCTTCTAAACTCCCAGCCTCAATACTCCTTCCTAATAAATTTACATCTATAGAATAAGGAGATTTTTTTGATACCGGCGCAGGTATTCCAAACTTTTCCCCATAAGCAATAGCCTCTTCCCTACTCATTTCCCATTCTCTTGCAGGTGTAATAATTTTTAAATCTGGAGCTAATGCATTAATGGCTAAATCAAATCGAACTTGATCATTACCTTTTCCAGTGCACCCATGCGCGACTGCGTCAGCACTATACTCTCTAGCAGTCAAAACTAATTTTTCAGCAATTAAAGGTCTTGCTAAAGCTGTTGATAAAGGATACTTATCACCATATAAAGCATTTGAGCGAATGGCAGGAAAAGCATAATTATCAACAAAGTCATCAACTAAATCAGCAATTAAAGATACAGAAGCACCAGAATTTAAAGCCTTTTCTCTTATTTTTTCGAGATTTTCACCTTGACCTAAATTAGCCACAAGTGTAATCACTTCTTTTATTCCGTATTTTTCTTTTAGGTAGGGAATGCATATACTAGTATCAACTCCTCCTGAATAAGCAAGAACTACTCTTTTTACGGGACTCATTTAAATTTCTCCATAAATATTAATTTTGAAAATTAGAAAAATTAATTTTTCGATAATTTACTTAAAACTAATATTAATGTAACGAATAAAGAGGGGCCAAATACTAATAAAGAAACAAGATAATTATTAATTAATAAAATATCAGTATGATTAATAGCAAATAATTTAAAAAATAAAGACAATAATACTGATATGGGCCAAATAAATAAGAACTTATAATTTGTTTTATCAAACAAAGATTTTAAAATAACACTATTTGTACTATCTTATAGTAAGAAGAATTAATTTCATGGAATCTAATAAATTGCAGCTGAGATTGAAAGAAATTGCTGAAATCAATCCTGCTCTTACTTGCTACTCTAGAGATGATGCTGCTCCTGTGCTCCCCCTAAGAGAAGAGCCAGATCTGCTATCTTGGCTTGAGACTACTGGGAGACTTGTTACTGAAGAATCTAATGAATCTCAAGAAATAAGTACTATAGAAGAAGAAGAACTATCAGCACTTATGGGCGAAAAAGAAGATTATAAGGGTGAAGATGATGTATTAACTGATGATTGGGAAGATTAAAAAACTTAATTCCTATTTTTTAATACTACTAATATCGGTTACTGCTGTATTAAGTTCTGTTTATACGAATAATGCTGAAATAATTAAGTTTTTTTTATTTAGTTTTATAGCTTCATTTATAACCTGCTACTTTGGATTAAAAATAAACAAAAAACTTAATTTTATTCAAAAGATTAGAGAAGAAGGTCCCTCTACACATAAAAAAAAAGAAGACACTCCAACAATGGGTGGTTTGTTCTTTATTCCGATATTTCTAATAATTATTTTGTTTACTGATATCGAATTCAATACAAAAATATTGTTTTTTGTGACTTCAATCGGCTATTTCACAATAGGTTTAGTTGATGATTTTTTAAGTATTAAAAATAAGAAAAATATGGGGCTTAAAGGGAAAGAAAAACTAATCGCTCAAATAATAATTACTTTATTTTTAATAATATTATCAGCAAAGTTTAATTTAATAAATTCAGAAATTAAAATTTTTGAAAATTATTCATTAGATATTAAATATTTTATTTTTCCAATATCTTTCTTTACTGTTATTGGAATGAGTAATGCTGTTAATTTAACTGATGGACTTGATGGATTAGTAGCAGGTTGTAGTTCAATAGTATTTTGCGGATTGGGTACAGAAATTATGTTGAGTAATAATCCATCTATTGGCTTTAGTCTTTTATGCTTTTCAATGGCTGGATTATGCTTAGGTTTTTTAAACTTTAATAAATATCCTGCAAAAATTTTTATGGGAGATACAGGATCTCTTTGTATAGGAGCTATTTTAGGTTTAATATGCATTTATACAAATAACTTTTTTACAGCATTTATTATTTCAGGGATTTTTATAATAGAAACTTGCTCAGTAATACTTCAAGTGTTATTTTTTAAAATTACTAAAAAACTTTATGGCAGAGGAAAACGTATATTTTTAATGTCACCAATACATCACCACTTTGAATTAAAAGGTGTTTCTGAGAAAAAAATAGTTGATTATTTTTGGAAAACAAACATTTTGCTTGTGATTTTTAGTATAGTTTTAAAAATTAGTATTTAATATGAGCTTTTTCACTTGGAAAGATAGGGGGTTAACAAGCGATTGCTCAAGTCTTGATGCTATGGCATCAAGATTTGAAGAAACAGCAAAATTAATGAAGAGATTGTCTAAGAAAGGTTTTAAATTAAAGAAAGATAAAAATCGTCAATTAATCATCCATTCAGATCCAGAAGTTTTTGATGAATGGGGCTTCATAAGTGAAGAACGACCATTTAAACAGCTAAGTTTAATTCCAGAAGATGATAACATCGTCAATTCATAATTCTGTTGATAAACATTTAACAAGTAATTTCTTACATGATTATCCCAACTAAAGTGCCTAGTTACGGCTTCAATACCATTTCTACTCCATAATTTCCATTGAGATCTATTTGACATTGCTCTTTCTAAATCATTCCTTAAAGAGTTCAAATCGGTAACATCTGTTAAAAGACCATTCTCACATTTTAATTTAATTTCCCTAGGACCTCCATCGTCTGTAGCGACCATAGGCAAACCACAAGATGCAGCCTCTAAAAGTGTCAACCCGAAAGGTTCAGTTAACGCAGGATTTACAAAAAGACCTCCTCTGCTTGCTGCCCATCTATAAATAGCTGGAATATGAATGGGCTTATGTCTCTTTGGATAAGCAACCTTTCCATATAGATTATATTTATCTATAACTTCAAAGATTTCCTGAAAAACATCTCTTTGCTGTGAATCAAGTTTAGAAATATTATCTCTACATCCTAAAACCAAAATTAAATTACAATTTTTTTTCAATTTCTCTGATTTACCATATGCCTCAACTAAAGAAGGAACATTTTTACGCTTTACTGCTCTTGAAATAGCTAATAAAGGAGGCTTTGTAGAATCAACTAGGAAAGGAGCCATCATATTATTAATATCACTTACTTCTGTTATCGAATGAACATGATGAAATTTTTCATGATCAACTCCCGGTGAAATAACTTTTGCTTTGCGCGAATCAAAAAATTGATATTCAGAATATTGATGAATTAATTCTTGTTTAGTACTTGTAACTATCATTGAAGACTCTTTTAAAACCTCCTCCTCTGCTTGAATCCTTTTACTAATACAGTAGTTTTTCTCAATTTGATTTAACTTAAGACCTGCATCAAGTAATCTTCTTTTTTTCTCTCTCCCTAAAGAATGAGCTGTAAAAATTAAAGGGACATTTAAAATCTTACTTAAACGAACACCTACATAACCAGCATCTGCGTAATGGGCATGTATCCAATTAGGCTTGTTATGAGGATTATTATAAAAGCTTGCTAATTGTGAGGTTAATTGATCTAAATATGGCCAAAGTAATTCTTTTCTAAGATATTTTTCAGGCCCAAATTCAAACCTTAAAATTCTTGCTCCCAACTCAATAAATTCTTTTTCCTTTGAATAGTCCCCATCTACTTTCTTATCTCTAATCAATCTTGTAACCAAATCAACTTGTTCCACTTCAGAAGTATTAGCTAAACTTTTAATTAACTCTAAAACATATTGAGTTTGACCTCCCGTATCAGGATCACGACCTAATTCTAAATTCTTAGAACGAATTAAACCATGAAGATGTAAGTGTAAAATCTTAATTCCCAACTGCCAGACTCCATCTCTAGTAATTATTAATAAGCCATATAACTTCTTGAAATCTTAAGAAAGGATAACGATTTTAATCCTCAAAGAATATTTAAAACTCAAAGTTGTGTTGGTAATACTGGATTTATAAAGGAATTTTGTATAAACATCCAAATTAGATTTAAAGGTGAATACAAAGAATTACAACAAATATCTATGTCTGCCTAAGGTAAAACTGATTTAAGATATTTAGCTGTATAGCTAGTTGGATGTTCAGCAACTTCCTCAGGAGTACCTTGAGCAATAACTTCACCACCTTTATCCCCTCCGTCTGGACCTAAATCAATTATCCAATCAGAACATCTAATTACGTCTAAATTGTGTTCAATAACAATAACAGAATTACCTTTATCCACTAATCTTTGTATTACATCCATTAATTTATGAACATCATAGAAACTTAGACCTGTTGTTGGTTCATCTATTAAATAAAGAGTTTTGCCTGTGGCTCTTTTAGATAATTCAGTTGCTAACTTCACCCTTTGAGCTTCACCTCCAGAAAGTGTAGGTGCGGGCTGCCCAAGCTTCACATAACCCAAACCAACATCAACCAAGGTAGATAGTCTTTCTGATGCCTGTGGAATTGCCGAGAATGCATTTGCCGCTTGTTCAACAGTCATCTCTAACACATCAGAAATTGTATAGTTTTTATATTTCACTTGAAGTGTTTCTCTATTAAATCTGGCTCCTTTACAAACATCGCATTGCACATAGACATCAGGCAGAAAATTCATTTCAATAATATTAACTCCTTGTCCTCGGCAAGCTTCACATCTACCACCTTTCACATTAAAACTAAACTGACCGGCTTGATAACCTCTCGCTTTGGCCTCTACAGTTGCAGCAAAAACTTGCCTAATTGGATCAAATGCTCCAGTATAAGTTGCAGGATTTGATCTCGGAGTTCGTCCTATTGGTGACTGATCAATGACAATTACTTTATCAATTGCTTTAATACCTTTTAACTCTTTTAAACCCTTTGGAAAAGGTACTTTTAAACCTAAGGAGTGACTTAATGCTGGATGCAATAACTCGTTTACTAAAGTACTCTTGCCGCTACCGCTTACTCCAGTAATAGAAACAAGTCTACCTAAGGGGAATTCTACAGAAATATCTTTTAAATTATTTTTAACGCAATTATTTAGAAACAAGCTTTTCTTAAGAGAAGAACGGCGGATTTTGGGAGTAGGAATTGACTTTCGGCCACTTAAATAAGCTCCAGTTAAAGACTTGTCAGAGTTCAACACATCTTTAAAAGTCCCCTTCGCTACAATTTCACCTCCATACACTCCAGCACCTGGACCTATATCCACAATATAATCTGCAGCTTTCATAGTATCTTCATCATGTTCAACCACTACAAGTGTATTACCAAGATCTCTTAATTTTTTTAAAGTCTCAAGTAATCTATCGTTATCTCTTTGGTGCAAACCAATACTAGGTTCATCTAAGACATATAGAACCCCTGTAAGGCCAGCCCCTATTTGTGTCGCTAATCTGATTCTCTGTGCTTCGCCTCCCGAGAGAGTCATGGCTGGCCTATCAAGGGTTAAATAATCAAGACCTACATCAATAAGAAACTTTAATCTTAACCTTATTTCTTTTAAAACTAGTTCTCCTATTTGTTGTTGCCTCTTCGAAAGAATTACTTTATTGGCTTTTTTTATATCAACATCATCGTCTATACCCATGATTTTATTAACTTGTTTTAATGTTTCATAAACACTTATAGATGTTAAATCTGTTATTGAATAAGGGCCGATCTTGACAGCTAAAGCTTCAGGCCTTAATCTTTTGCCATGACACGTTTTACAAGGAACTAACTCTAAATATTTTTCTAATTTTTGCTTAGCAGATTCCCCATTAGTATCACTTAACTGCCTCTCAAGAATATTTAAAATACCCTCAAAGGGCCTCTCAAACCCAGGTGAATTATTAAATCTACTATCAGCTTGTATCAAAATGGGTTTCTCAGACCCTAAAAGTAAAACCTTTTGTTGAGTCTCAGAAAGATCTTTCCAAGCTGTTTTCAATTCAAAACCATAAGCTTGGCCAACAGAGTATAAAAGAGAAAAATAATATGTGTTATCTTTCTCACTCCATGGCGCAACTGCTGCATATACAGGAAGATTTGGATCCGGAATTACTCTCTCAAAAGTAAACTTCTTTAAATAGCCAATACCATGACAGTCTGTGCATGCTCCATAGGGACTATTGAAAGAAAATAACCTGGGTGACAATTCTTCAACGATTGAACCATGTTCAGGACAAGCAAAATTTTCAGAATATAACTTTTCTTTAACTAAATCTTCAGGTAAACTTTCCCCTTTTTTAGGAACCACTTCAATAATAGATAATCCATCTCCTCTTTTAAGCGATGTTCTTAGAGAATCATTAAGCCTTTCTTGAATTCCCTCTCTTGCAATTAATCTATCTACTACAACTTCAATATTATGTGTATGATTTTTATCTAATTCTATACTATCAGCTAATTCTCTAACTTCGCCATTTATTCGAACTCTTGCAAAACCTTCCGCTGCTAGTCCACTTAACAATTTTGAATGTGTACCTTTTTTCCCTCTAACAACTGGAGAAAGAATTTGATATCTAGTTCCTTCTGGCAATAGTAATATCTGATCTACCATCTCATCAATAGTTTGAGGACTGATTTTTCTTCCGCAATGATGACAATGTGGTTCACCCGCCCTACCAAAAAGTAACCTTAAATAATCTTGAATTTCAGTAACAGTACCAACAGTAGAACGAGGGTTATGACTTGTTGATTTTTGATCTATTGAAATAGCTGGAGACAAGCCCTCAATATTATCTACATCAGGCTTATCAACTTGACCTAAAAATTGCCTAGCATATGCAGATAAACTTTCAACATATCTTCTTTGACCTTCAGCAAATATCGTATCAAAAGCCAAAGAGCTCTTACCACTTCCACTAACACCAGTGAATACGATAAATTTGTTTCTTGGAATAGCTAAATCAAAGTTTTTTAAATTATGCTGTCTAGCTCCCCTAATAGTTATTAACTGATCTTTATTATTTATCATCTAAAAATATTTCACAAATGTGATAATTTATTATAGTAAAAAATTTTAAGTTAAGCGGCTTCTTTATTGAGTAGTGTTAATGCATATTCGTTAGATTCATTAAATCCAACTCCTATTAATTCAGCTAATTGTTTTTGCTTTTGCTCTTTTGTGACTAATTTAGTCAGTAATGTATAAGTCTTCCCATGATTTAATTGCTTTTCTACCTTGAAATGATTATTTGCCGAAGCAGCCAACAATGGTTGATGGGTTATACATAAAACTTGTTTATCGATGGATATTGTTTTTATAAGATTTATTAGACAATTAAGAGATTTTCCACTAAGTCCATTATCAATTTCATCAAAAAATAAAGTACTAGGTGTGTAAGAAATACTAGATTTCAAAGCTAACAAAAATCGAGACATCTCTCCTCCTGAAATAACTTTATTGATAGGAGCCAATTGCTGATCAGGATTTGCAGAAAATAAAAATCTTATATTGTCTTGCCCTTCTCCATTTGGTTCAACTTTCTTAAAATCAACCTTAAATATTGCATTTTCTAGCCCTAGATTCTTTAATTTAGAAACAACATCTTTTTCAAGATTGAAAGCAAATTTTTTTCTTAGCATTGATTGCAACAATAAAGCCTGATTAAAATTATTTTCAGTTATGCATAATTTATTATTTAAATGCTTAAGTTCATCTTTTTTATCATCAATTTTACTTTGAGTCCTTAACTCATCTCTTTTATTTATTAATTCAGGTAACTCTAAAGAAAAAGTTTTTTCAAGATTTTGCAAATCAAATAACCGTTTTTGAACAATCCCTAGATGCCCATCATCATTATCAGAAACTTTTAAATACTCATTTAAAAGATAAATTATTTCTTCTGTTTGATTTTGAATTGAAATTAATTTTCCAATATATTCTTCAATAACAGGATCATATTTAGAAACTTTATTTAATTCTTTAATGGATTCATATATCAAAGAATTTACAGATTTAAATTCAGAGGATGAATTTAAGTATTCAAAAGAAATTTTTATAGAATTACATAGATCAAAATTGTTTGCTAACTTTAATTCCTCTGCCTTTAATTCAACTATTTCATTTCCACTTTTTAAATTGGCTTCTTCTAATATTTTTAATAGCTTCTCCGTCGCAAAATAATTTTCCTCCTCTTTTTGTATTTGAATATTTTTATTATCAATTTCTCTTTTTAAAGACTTTAATTCTTGCCAAAAATTTTTAACTTGGAAGTTAATGTTATTTAATTCATGAGAACCAAGATCATTAATTATTGTTCTTAAATAGTCTTCTGATCCGAAATGAAATGTATCTGATTGTCCAGCAAAATCAATTAATTTAATTCCTAAAGACTGGATTAATTTTTTAGTTATCTTAAAATTATCAATTTCAAAAGTTGAAATAACTTTTCCTTTTCTTCTAAAGGTTCTTCTAGAAATGAGAATTTCATTTTTAACTGATTTATATCCATTAAGAATTAACCAATCCCTTATTTTACTAGAACAATCAAATCTTGCTTCTATTAAACATTCATTAGTTTCTGGACGTATTAGATGATTTATAGGTATATTAGTTCCACCAAATAAAGAATTTAAAGAATCTAAAATCAAAGATTTTCCAGATCCTGATTCTCCTGTAAAAACATTTAAACCTTTTTCGAAATTAATTTCTATAATTTCAATCAGGGCTAAATTTTTTAATTTTAATCTCTTTAACAAAATGAATTCCCCTTACAACAAGAAATTAACTTCTTTTCCTAAAAATTAAAAGGGGTTTTATAAAAAAGTCATGAAAGAAGATTTTAAAGATTTTATAGAAGCCTCGGGACTATTAAATTATGATCCTGAGACAATCTCTAAAATTTATCAAAAAAATCCCAGAAGACTACTAAAAAGACTATGGCAAACTCTTGTGCCAATTTTTGGCTACATAATATCTGTTGGCTTTGACAAGTTAACTGGTAGATTAAAGGATGAAAAGCAAGCAAGATTTAGAGCCTCTCAACTAACAAACTTACTAGTTGAGCTTGGACCTGCTTTTGTAAAAGCAGGACAGGCACTATCCACAAGACCTGATATTATTCCAGTCGTTTTACTGGAAGAGTTATCCCAATTACAAGATCAACTTCCAGGGTTTAGTGGTGAAAAAGCAATGGATTTAATCGAAGAGGATTTAAAAAAAGACATAAATGCAATATTTAGTTCAATAGATAAAGAACCAATTTCTGCAGCTTCTCTAGGTCAAGTTCATAAAGCAACTCTAAAAAATGGTGATAGCGTTGCTGTAAAAGTTCAACGACCAGGTTTAAGGGAACAAATCACTTTAGATTTATACATCGTTAGAAATATTGCATTTTGGCTGAAAAAATATGTTGGATTAATAAGAAGTGACTTGGTTGCTCTAATAGATGAGTTAGGTAAAAGAGTCTTTGAAGAAATGGATTATATAAATGAGGCTAATAATGCTGAAAAATTTAGAAATATGCATAAAGAAAACCCAAAAATTGCCGTCCCAAAAATTTACAACGACTTTACTTCAAGGAGAGTTCTAACAATGGAATGGATAGAAGGGACTAAATTAACCAACTTAGAAAAAGTAAAATCACTAGGAATTAATCCAGATGAGATGATTGAAATCGGCGTTCAATGTAGTTTAGAACAGCTTTTAGAACACGGTTTCTTTCATGCAGATCCTCATCCTGGTAATCTTTTAGCGTTAAAAGATGGAAGGTTATGTTATCTAGATTTTGGAATGATGAGTGAAGTTTCGAGAGATTCAAGATCAGGATTAATCCAAGCAGTTGTTCATTTAGTAAACAAAAAATTCGATAAATTATCACTCGATTTTGTAAAGTTAGGTTTTTTATCTAAAGAAGTTAATCTTGAGCCTATTGTCCCTGCTTTTCAGGATGTTTTTATTAATGCTATAGAAATGGGAGTATCAAAAATGGATTTTAAAAGTGTCACTGATGATATGTCAGGAATTATGTATAAATTCCCTTTCAAATTACCACCCTACTACGCATTAATCATCAGATCACTGATCACCCTAGAAGGAATAGCTTTAAGTGTAGATCCAGAATTTAAAATTTTAGGAGCTGCTTACCCTTACTTTGCTAGGCGACTGATGGAAGACCCTGACCCTCAACTAAGAGAAAGTCTAAAAGAAATGCTTTTTGACAATAATAAATTCAAATGGGATAGACTAGAAGACCTATTATCAAATGCAGCGAAACAAACAGATCTTGATTTAGAAAAATTATTGGATGAGGTTATAAATTTATTATTTTCTCAAAAGGGAGGATTCCTAAGAAGTGAAATAGTGGAGGGTTTAACTAACCAAATTGATATGATCAATTGGAGTATTTTCAAAAGTTTTAACTTTTATTTACCAAATTCATTAAAAGTAAATATTAAAAATAAAGAAAAAATTGATAATTTTATATTTAATATTGATCCTTTTAGAAGATTTTTAAAAGTATTGGAAAATATTCCTGGTTACTCTATAGAAATATTTATAAAAAGAATACCAAGATTATTAAACGAACCATATACGAAGGACATGAGTTTCAAAATAGCTAAAAAAGTTACAGAAAAAAGCGTAGTAAGGTTAGTAAAAATTGCAGCAGGTACAAAGGTTTAATGGTATTTAAAAAATTTTTTTCATTTAACTTTTTTGTTTTATTACTAATAAATCAAAATCTGTTTAAAATACCTGAAGCAAAAAGTGCAGAAGAAATTAAAATTGTTTACAGCATTTTTTCAAGAACAATAGAGGTCGATGAGTTAAAAAAATATGCTAATGGTATTCCAACAAATAAAAAGTTAAAAAGAATTTTGAACATAACAAACTCAAATGATGATGAAATCCTATCTATTTTAAATAAAGATTTTGATATTCCTATATCAATAGCTAGTAAACTTTTATATTCAGAGATTGGGAATGTAGTACTTACAAGATTATCTAAAATAATTCATACTCCAAATGCCAATGACAATACTGGAGTATTAGCATTAAGAGCAAGTGTGATTAAAGGACTTATAGATGGAGAAGGTAAAATAAATCTTATAAGATTTTTTGAAGGATATCCAACTAAAACTGTTATTTTAAATGTAAATGCTTTAAGTAAAGTCATTAATAAAGTAGAATCAATTTCGGAATTATTAGAATTTTTTACCGACTCCCCTTTAGAAAAAATAAAAGAAGGATAGTTCATTATGATATTTAACTCTATTAAAGAAAAATTTTCGCCAAGCTATCGAAAAAAATATTGGCCAGGACTTATTAAAGCTTATAAAAGATACCTTCCAGTAAATTCTAAAACACCAATTATTACCCTTAAAGAAGGTAATACTCCCTTGATTTACAGTAATCAATTGAGTAATTTAATAGGAAATAATACTAATGTTTATTTAAAATATGACGGTCTCAATCCTACAGGATCTTTTAAAGATAGAGGAATGACGATGGCCATAAGTAAAGCAAAAGAAGAAGGATGTGAAGCTGTTATATGTGCGAGTACTGGAAATACATCTGCTGCTGCTGCTGCATATGCCTCAAGAGGAGGCTTGAGATCATTTGTTCTAATCCCCGACGGATTTGTTGCTCAAGGAAAACTTGCTCAAGCACTTATGTATGGAGCAGAAGTTATCTCTATTAAGGGCAATTTCGACGAAGCATTAAAAATTGTAAGAGAATTATCTAACTCTTATCCCATTACCCTTGTTAATTCAGTTAATCCATATAGGATACAAGGCCAAAAAACCGCTGCTTTTGAAATTATAGATGACTTACAGGTAGCACCAGATTGGCTATGTATTCCAATGGGTAATGCAGGTAATATTACTGCGTATTGGCTTGGGTTTAAAGAATATTCAAAAAGAAAAAAAAGTTGGAAATTGCCAAAAATGATGGGTTTCCAAGCCTCAGGTTCAGCACCATTAGTTAATAATATTATCGTAAAAGAGCCTGAAACAATAGCTACTGCAATAAGAATTGGTAATCCAGTGAACAGAGAAAAAGCTAAAATTGTAAAGAAAGAAAGTAATGGAGATTTTCAATCAGTAACAGACGAAGAAATAATCAATGCGTATAAATTATTAGCTAGTGAAGGTGTTTTTTGCGAACCTGCAAGCGCAGCTTCAGTTGCTGGACTAATAAAAAATAAAAATAGAATAAAAAAGGATTCAAAAATAGTTTGTGTTCTAACTGGTAATGGTCTAAAAGATCCAGATTGTGCAATTAAAAATAATGACGCTTTATTTAGCAAAAATATAGAACCATCATTAACTAATATTTCAAAAATAATGGGTTATTAAGTATGCCAACGATCAAACTGGACGTGGAAAAAACAGAAAAGCTTTTATATCCTGTGCAAAAATTAATTATAAATAATGTTTATTGTTAAAAGAATTTTTAAAATAATTCCTTTTTTATAATTTTTCCATATTTTTAAAAATTTTTACACAAAGGAAAGATTTTATAAATAATGCAATTCACTGAATATTTATAATTTATCCACAGATTCCACAGACTCTACTACTACTATAAAAATTAATTATTAGAAAGCTTATTATAGAAATTAATCATGAATAAAATTTTTCTTTCATTAAATTGAATTCCTTGTATTTCTAATTATTATGTAATTAATAAAAAAATATTTGATGGAAATTGTCTGCAATCAAGGTAACTTAAATAATGCTATCCAGCTTGTAAGTAAAGCTGTCGCTAGTAGACCAACTCATCCTATTCTTGCGAATATTTTAGTAACTGCAGACGAAATAACAAAGAAGGTTAGCTTAACAGGGTTTGATTTGAATTTAGGAATTCAGACTTCTTTTGAAGCTACAGTTATTAAAAGTGGAGCCATTACAATCCCTTCAAAACTCCTTTCTGAAATAGTAAATAAGTTACCTAATGAATCTCCCGTTTCTTTAATTGTTTCAGAACTTTCAGATAATATTTTACTTAAAAGTGATAGAGGTTCTTTTAATCTTAAAGGCTTAGTGTCTGATGATTATCCGAAACTACCATTTGTGGAAAGTGGAACTTCTTTAGAATTGAATTCTAATTTATTATTAAAAGCGTTAAAAATGACGTTATTTTCAAGTAGTAATGATGAATCTAAGCAATTACTAACTGGAGTTAACTTTAAATTTAAAAAACAAACTTTAGAGTCTGCAGCAACAGATGGACATCGTTTGGCTGTTATTTTGAGTAATGAGCAAGATCAAGATATTGGCAGTATTAATTTCGACTCTAATAATTCATATTTAGATGATTTTTCTGTAACTATACCGACAAGATCTTTGAGAGAAATTGAAAAGTTAGTGTCCCTTAAAGCAACTGATGAAAATATAAAATTATTTTATGATAAAGGTCAGGTTGTTTTTATTTCATCAAGTCAAATAATTACCACAAGAACTTTAGAAGGTAATTATCCTAATTATTCTCAGTTAATTCCTGATTCTTTTTCTAAGACTTTTAAATTTGAAACAAAAGGTTTGATTGATTCACTTGAAAGAATTGCGGTATTGGCAGATCAACAAAGTAGTGTTGTTAAAATAAAAGTTAATGAGGATAATTTTGCATTGATAAGTGCGGATGCACAAGATATTGGTAATGCTAATGAATCACTACCTGTTTCATTCTCTGGAGAAAAAATTGAAATTGCATTTAATGTGAGATATTTACTTGAAGGTCTAAGAGTAATTTCTTCAGAATATGTTCTCTTAAAATGTAATAACCCTACTACTCCAGCTATTTTAGTTCCTGAAGATAATAAATTATCCTTTACTTATCTTGTTATGCCAGTTCAAGTCCGTTCCTAAATTGAAATTACCAAAAGAGTATCTTTTAAGTGATTTATTAAGACATAATGTGAAAGCTAATATTAGTCTTTCTTTCGGAGTTGGCGAAAATGTATGGATGCATCCTCCTGTTCACAGAATTTTAGGTTGGTTTAGTAGGCCTTCCAATTTAAACCTAAATAGAAATGTTTGGAGACTTAATCAAATTTCTCAGATAGTTGATAATGATATCTATGTGAAAGGAGAACCTGCTATTTCAGATTTAGCTACATTAAATAGATTTCCAAATTTACTATATGCAAATTTAGTTAGCTCAAAAGGAACAAAAATTGGAACTATTGCAGATTTTGTTTTTGAATTTAAAACAGGAAATATTAAATATTATTTAGTTTCAAGATCAAATCCAAAATTGCCTGGTTCTAGTAGATGGAGATTAAATATTCAAAATATAGTTGATCAACAACCTGGATTGGTTTTTTGTTCTTTTCAAAATTTGGATGAGCTTACAATAATAAAATCAAGTTTCAAAAATCAATTTTTTAAGAGTGGAAAAAAATTCTTTAATAAATTTGATGATATTAAAAATGTTGCTGCAAATAAATTAGAAGACTGGCTTGAAGAAGATGAAGATGATTTATATTACTCTAATAAGCAGTATTCAAATGAAGATAAAAATATTTCTTCTGATAATATTAATTTAAGATCTTCTAATAGTAAAAAAGAAGATGATCCTTGGATTTAAATAATGGTAGATTCACCTAATTCAATTGATTTTGATATTAATAGTGCTTTAAAAGCTGAGAATTTATCAAAAGAAGACTATCAAGAAATTATAAGAAGACTTGGCAGAAAGCCTAATAGAACTGAGCTAGGTATGTTCGGAGTAATGTGGTCTGAGCATTGTTGTTATAGAAATTCAAGACCATTATTATCAAATTTCCCTACATCTGGAAAATATGTACTTGTAGGTCCAGGCGAAAATGCTGGAGTTATAGATGTTGGAAATAATCAGAGTTTAGTTTTTAAGATTGAAAGTCATAATCATCCTTCTGCTATTGAACCTTTTCAAGGTGCTGCTACTGGAGTTGGCGGCATATTAAGAGATATTTTCACTATGGGTGCTCGTCCTATAGCTGTTTTAAATTCTCTTAGGTTTGGAAATATTGATAATCCCTCTAATATCGCATTACTAAAAGGGGTTGTTTCTGGCATCTCCCATTATGGTAATTGTGTAGGTGTACCAACAGTAGGAGGAGAGATTAATTTTGATAAAAGTTATACAGGTAATCCTCTTGTAAATGTTATGGCTTTGGGACTATTAGAAACAGAAAAGATCGTTTGTTCAGGTGCTTCCATTGTTGGTGCTCCTGTTTTGTACGTTGGTAATACTACTGGGAGAGATGGAGTTGGTGGAGCAAGTTTTGCAAGCTCTGAGCTAACTTCCTCTTCTTTAGATGACAGACCTGCTGTTCAAGTTGGTGACCCTTTTCTCGAAAAAAGTTTAATAGAAGCTTGTTTGGAAGCTTTTAAGTCGGGAAATGTTATAGCTGCTCAAGACATGGGAGCTGCTGGCATTACTTGTAGTACTGCAGAAATGGCTTCTAAAGGTGGTCTAGGTATCTCTATTAATTTAGATTTAGTTCCATCAAGAGAAAAGGATATGACGCCATACCAATATTTATTATCGGAATCTCAGGAAAGGATGTTATTAGTTGTTAAAGAACAGCAAATAAATGTATTAAAAAATGAATTTCAGAAGTGGGGATTGTATGCAAATGTTATTGGTCAAGTGATAAAGGAAAAGGAAGTTATAATTTCTCATAAAGATCAAGTCGTTGCACAAATTCCTACATCTGCTTTGTCAGATAAAACACCTATTAATGTACATCAAATAATTAAAGAACCTCCTCAAGCTCTTAAAGATGCTTGGAAGTGGCAAGAAAATCAATTGCCGACTAGCAATATTAAGGGTATTTATTCCTTAAAGTTTCAAAAAGAGTATCTTTGGTCTGAAATTATTCTTGGTTTATTATCAAATCCTTCAATTGCATCAAAAAAATGGGTTTACGAACAATACGATTACCAAGTTCAGTTGAATACTGTTTTCAAACCTGGAGAAGCTGATGCTGCTCTTATAAGACTCAGAAGTCAACATGATATTACTAATAAAGATAAAATTTTTAAAGGAATAGCAGCTTCAGTTGATTGTAATAATAGGTGGGTGGCTTTGGACCCTTATAGAGGTAGCATTGCTGCAGTCGCAGAATCAGCAAGGAATGTCTCTTGTGTAGGAGCTTTACCTGTAGCTATTACAAATAACTTGAATTTCTCTTCACCTGAGACCGACATTGGATATTGGCAATTAGCTTCATCTTGCGATGGTATTGCAGAAGCTTGTAAAGTGCTTAAAACGCCTGTTACTGGTGGAAATGTTTCTCTTTATAATGAATCAAAAGATGATTCAGGTTTTGTTACACCTATTCAACCAACCCCTGTTATTGGGATGGTTGGAATTATAGATAATGTAGAAAAAGCAATAAGTTCTGGATGGAAAAATGAAGAGGATGAAATTTGGCTAATTGGCTCAAGTTCTTCTGAAATAACACTTGCTGCAAGTTCTTACTTAGAGTATTTTCATGGACTTACAACAGGGCGGCCTCCTCTAATTAATTTAGAGGAGGAAAAATTAATACAAAAAATTATCAGATTAGGAATTAACGATAGTTTAATTAATTCTTGTCATGATGTCAGTGATGGTGGATTAGCTATAACTCTCGCTGAATGTTGCGTTCTTTCTTCTAAAGGAGCAAATATATCATTAAAAGATGCATCAAGAATAGATAATTTATTGTTTAGTGAAGGCGGATCTAGAATTGTTTTCTCTGTTGATAAACAAAGACATAATTTATGGCTTAAATTTTTAGAGAGTCAAAAGAGTTTGATGGATAGTTCTGTTTTTATAAAAAAAATTGGCTATGTCACAAAAGAAAATTTTTATATTAAACATAATGGTAATTTAATTTCTACTTTAAAAATGAGCACATTAACTGATAAATTTAATAATGGTATGACAAATGATTTTTAATTATGCGAGTAATCAATAATTTGAAGGTATTTCTTTAATTATTAGTATTATGTGCGGTATTGTTGGAATCGTATCTTCTGAAGATGTTAATCAACAAATATACGATAGTCTTTTACTACTTCAACATAGAGGTCAAGATTCTACTGGTATTGTAACCATGGATCAAAGTATGTTTCATATACACAAATCTAAAGGCCAAGTAAGTACTGCTTATAGAACAAGAGACATGAGAAATCTTATAGGAAAAATTGGATTAGGACATGTTAGATACGCCACAAAAGGTTCAGCAGAAAGTATCGAGGAGGCTCAGCCTTTTTATGTTAATGCTCCATATGGAATAGTTTTAATTCATAATGGAAATTTAACTAATACAAGAGAATTAGAAAAACAATTATTTAGTGTTGATAGACGTCATACTAATTCTTCAAGTGATACAGAAATGCTTTTAAATATATTTGCTACTGAGCTACAAGAGCAAATTAATAATAAAAAAGATTTAGATCCTGAGCTTATTTTTAAAGCAGTAACATCATTGCACAAGAGGATACAGGGATCTTATGCTGTGATCTCTTTGATTTCAGGACATGGATTATTAGCTTTTAGAGATCCTTATGGAATTAGGCCTTTAGTAATAGGAAAAAGAATTTCTTCTGAAAATAAAAATGAATGGATGGTCGCTAGTGAATCATTGGTTTTAGAAAATAATGATTACGAAATAGTAAGAGATGTTAATCCTGGAGAAGCTGTTTATATTTCTATAAATGGAGAATTTTATTCAAAGCAGTGCTCTAATAATCCAAAATTATTCCCTTGTGCATTCGAATATGTTTATTTAGCACGTCCTGATTCAATTATGAATGGAATTTCTGTTTATAAAGCAAGATTAAGAATGGGAGATTTTTTAGCAGAAACGATAAAAAAATCTATTAAAGATGGACAAATAGATGTTGTTATGCCAATTCCTGATTCTTCTAGGCCTGCTGCAATGCAAGTTGCTAGACAGCTTGGCATTGAGTATAGAGAAGGTTTTTTTAAAAATAGGTATGTAGGAAGAACTTTTATAATGCCCGGACAGCAGAAAAGAAAACAATCTGTCCGACAGAAGTTAAATGCTATGAGTGCAGAATTTAAAAATAAAAATGTGTTGATTGTAGATGATTCTATTGTTAGAGGTACAACTTCTAAGCAGATTATTCAAATGGCAAAATTTGCAGGAGCAAATAAAGTTTTCTTTACATCAGCAGCTCCACCCGTTCGGTATCCCCATGTTTATGGAATTAATATGCCGACGAGGGATGAATTAATCGCTCATAATAGAACAATTGATGATATTGCTAAAAAGCTTGAGATTGATTCACTTGTTTATCAAAGTGTCGAAGATTTGAGAAAATCAATAATTGCAGATACATCTATTAAGGATTTGGAAATGTGTTGTTTCACAGGCTCATATGTTACGGGCACTGTTGATGAAGCTTATTTAAATTGGATTGAAAATGAGTATATTTCTTAATCTGATAAAATTTTTAGAGAAGAAATTTTTGTTATAAATTCATCTTTTTCAAGTTTAAAAAACGGAATATCAAATAAATATTTTTTTGAATAAGTCAAATTAGAAAAATTTATTCTTGCTAATCTATCTTTATTAGTTTCAATTTCACAGTAATTATTTTGAGAAAAAATTGTTAATAGTAAATCATTTTTAATTTTTAATTTCTCATTTATATATCCTAATTTTGATTCGTGAGCATTATATATTTCATCGCTGCTAATATTAAAAAAGAGACCTTTTTTTGAGACAATAATAAGATTATCTTTCTCTGTACATTTGCAGCAAGAAATAATATTTTCTGTAGGAAACATTTTGCTAATAATAGTACCTTGTGCTTGTTTTGAAGATGGTGCAATATATTGATCTGACAAACTATATTTAAAAATTCTTCCTATTGAAGTAAGTATGATTAATAAGTCCTGTTGATTTGAGATGAATGAATTAATAATTTTATTATCATTTTTAATTTTTATTATTGATGATATTCTTGAACTGTTATAAATTTCTTCATTAATTTTTATTTTCTTAAATCTACCTTGATCATTTAATATACATAGAAAACTCTCTTCATTTTTTAATATAGAATGAAAATTAATTATATCAGTTGGATTTATATTACTTAAGAATTTATTATCTAATTTGCAGTCTTGATTAATTGCTTTTTCCCAGTCAATTTGTATAATCTTTCCATTAATAGATATACCTATGATTTTTAAATTTTTATCTAAATTACATATAAATTTATTTGAGGATTTAATAGAAATAAATTTATTTTCTACTTCAATATATTTCTTATAATTATTATTAAAAATTTTTCTAAGATAGTATTTATTATCTATTGATAGTTTCGTTTTTTTATTAATAAGTTCATCAAGTATTTGTTTGTTAAGAGTTTTTATTTCTTTATCAAAATTTATATTTTTTATTATTTTTGTTTTTCTTTTTACATAATATTTATCTCTGAGCAAAGATAATTCTTTCACGAGAAGTTTAAGCAATTCATTTCTATTGTTTAAAATATTATTAAGTAATATTTTTTTTCCTTCTAAATTATCAATTTCTTCATTTATTTGTTTTCTTTCTAAAGTTGTTAATTTTTTAATTGGCATACTTAGAACAGAGTCACTTTGTCTATTAGTGAGTTTAAGTTTATCTTTTATTAAAAATTTTGCTTCAGTTGAATCCTCGGAATTTTGAACTATTTCAATAATACTTTTAATATTCTTAATTGCTTTTGCAAATCCTTCGAGAATTTCAAGCTTTTCCGTAGCTAGGGATAGGAAATACTTTGTCCTTTTTACTATTGTTTCTTCCCTAAATTCTAAAAAATGTTTCAAGTATTGCTTAAGTGTTAATTGTATTGGTTTTCCTTTAACTAAAGCAAGAAAGATTCCTCCGAAATTACTTTGTAAACTTGTCTTTTTATAGAGTTCAGATATTACTATATCTTGATTAAAATCTCTTTTTAATTCAATAATTATTCTCATCCCATCTCTGTCACTTTCATCCCTAATATCAGAAATACCTTTTATTTTATTATTATTTACTAAATCTGCTAGTTTTTCAATCCAGCCAGCTTTGCTTATTTGATATGGGAGCTCTGTAATTATTAAAGCGTTCTTTTTATGCTTCCCCTTTCCTAAATTTATTTCTTCAAATTTAATAATACCCCTAATTGTTATTGAACCTCTCCCTTTTATGTATAAATCTTTTATTCCTTCCCCATCAATAATTTCTCCTCCTGTTGGGAAATCTGGTCCTAATATTATTTTATTTATTTGTTCATCTGACAAGTCATGATTTTCTATGATGGCTATCAACGCATCTATTACTTCTCCTATATTGTGTGGGGGGATATTTGTCGCCATTCCAACCGCTATTCCTGAAGATCCATTTAATAGCAAAAATGGTAATTGAGCGGGAAGAACATCAGGCTCCTTTTGTGAACCGTCAAAGTTTTCTGAAAATGTAACAGTATTTGATCCGATTTCTTGAAGTAATGCTTCATGAGCTATTGGTGCTAATTTCGTTTCGGTATATCTCATTGCTGCAGGTGGGTCATCATCTATTGAGCCAAAATTTCCATGTCCATTCAGAGCTGGATGTTTTGTTGAAAAATCCTGAACTAATCTCACGAGAGCATCATATACTGCTTGATCACCATGGGGATGGTATTTACCTAAGACATCGCCAACTACTCTTGCGCATTTTCTAAAGGGTCTATCAGGGGTTAACCCTAGTTCGTGCATAGCAAATAATATTCTTCTCTGTACTGGTTTTAATCCATCCTTTGCATCAGGCAGTGCTCTTCCTACAATCACACTCATTGCATATTCAAGATATGATCTTTGCATTTCATGATGCAAAGAAATAGATGTGAATTTCTCTTTACTCATTTTTGAGAAAAGTTTTTTTGTTTAAACCGCTAAATTAAGATTAATAGCAAAATTAATATTTACCAGTTAAAAAATAAAACTAATTTATTTTAAATATTGTTTTGCCAAATTAATATCATCTTGCAATTCTTTAAACTTTAAAAGTTTATTTGTTGCTTTTTGAATCTTTTTGCCCCAAAGCTGCTCTTTTCTATATTTCTCCGAGACATACTTTGGATCTTGAATTAAAGCTTTTTTTGTAAGTTCTATTGCTTTTTCTCGGTTATTGTTTTGAATAGAAGTTGCTAGACCTAGCATTGGTTCTGCATTTATTTCAAATTTCATTGCGTTTTCAAAATATTTTATAGATAATTCAGTTTCATCTAATTCAAAGTATGCTAATCCAATATTATTTATTGCCTGCCAGAAGTCTTTTTTATACTTAATGGCTGCATTAAAACTATTAATTGCTTTTATATAATTTGATTCCATCAAATAAATGTTGCCAAGTTGGAAGATTGCGGTTGTGTTTTTTGGTTCAATTTCAATTCCTTTTAATATGGCTTTTTTGGCTCTATTATAATTTTTTTCTGATACATGAATTGAACTTTCTGCAAAGTAAAGTTCACTCATCTCTGGATTTATTTTTTTTCCTATTTTTAATGATTCTAGAGCTTCCTTTTTTAGATTATTTGCTATTTGAACTTCTGCTAATATAGCCCATAATTTTTCGTTCGTATTATTAATAGAAATTGCTAATTCTGCTAAGTTTAATGCTTCTTTTATTTGACCAAAATATAAAAGTTGATATGCGCTTCTTCCAATTGATAAACTTTCTTTTTCCAGTTCATCTCCATAAGGGACACTATAAAAAGGAATTATTCCTAATGCACTTTTATCTAAGATCGGATTTAGCCATAAAAATGGAAAAAGTAAAATTGATGATGAGATTCGTTTGAAACGCATTTTAATTTTCAAGTGTTGCTTTAATATTTCTTCTCCACATCCATGGTTTTATCCTTTTCAGTGTAGTTCCTTTAAGCTTATCAGACCACTCATCATCATCCCAATTTAGCGATTCAGAAGTTAAGTTTTTCATCCATTCTTTAGGTTGAACTTCTTCATCGTTATTAGTAGGGACTGATTTATTCCAGGGACAAACATTTTGGCAGATATCGCACCCTGCGATCCATCCATTTAATTTGGTTTTTATATTAGATGGAATAGTTTTATTTCTATTTTCAATAGTATGGTAAGCGATACATAGTTTTGAATTAATCACAAAAGGTTCGGTGATTGCCTCTGTTGGGCATTTTTCTATACATTTTTCACATTGCCCACATAAAGCTTTATAGGGTTTATCTGGATTGAGTTTGATGTCGAGAATCATAAATCCTAATAACAGCCATGAACCATATGTTTTATTAATTAAAGTACTATTTTTCCCAATCCATCCTAATCCAGATTCTTCAGCCCAAGCTTTTTCAAGTAATGGTGATGAGTCTACACAAATTCTCCAACGACAGTTAGGAATTTCTTTATCGATCCATCTTCCAATATTTTTTAATTTTTTTTTAATAACTTTATGGTAATCTTGCCCTTGGCTAAATCTTGCAATTTTCAGATTTTTATTATCTGCACTTGTTTCACTGTAATAATTATATCCAACAGATAAAACGCTTTTTGCTCCCTCCAAAAGTAATTCTATATTTTTTCTTTCATTATATTCCATCCATCTCATCTCACTATGGTAATCATTTTTTAGCCAACGTTCTAATGCTTCCGTTCTCAGATTAATTCTTGAGCTCCCTGGAATTGAAGCTATGCCAGAGACAGCGAAGCCCTCTTTTACCGTTCGTTCTTTCAATTTTAGGCTCAGGTCTTCAATATCCATTTTTTATATTTTTGAACTAATTTTTCTCTTTTTTTATAAAAAACTAATAAATTATTTGAAATAATCCATTTAAATGCTTTTTAATTTACTGAAACTAGTTAATTTATTAGTAGAGTAATCATAGTATAGAACTTTTATTTTGGTTCAATCTACTCCAAAACAAGATTC
>CAYSSQ010000004.1:0-61924 GCA_964433825.1 uncultured Prochlorococcus sp.
AAGTGGAGCTGAGCGGAATCGAACCGCTGTCCGAAATATCGGTTGAGATCACCTAGTCCAATGGACATTTATATTCTGACAGGTGATATTAATAATGGATAGTTATTTTTCTATTTATAAAATAATCATTTAAAAACTTGATGAATATAATAGCGTCATCTCCTCAAGGACTAGAGAATCAATTAGCTGAAGAAATCGCAAATTTAGGTGGGCAAAATATTCAGATAAAAAGAAGATATGTATCCTTTCAAAGTAATTATGAAACATTCTATAATTTGCATTTTTATTCTCGAATAGCTTTTCGGTTTTATAGAGAAATTGCTCGTTTTCCATGTTTCACTAAAGAAAATTTATATCAAGGTGTTCAGACTTCGTTTGAATGGTTGCAGTGGTTACCTCCAAATAAAAGTTTTTGTGTCCAAGTCTCCGGACGTAGTAAATTACTTAATCATTCGTATTTCAATGCTTTACAAGTAAAAAATTCAATAGTAGATCTGCAAAAATCCATTATGGGCAAAAGGTCGAATATATCGATTGAAGATCCTTATTTAATAATTCACTTGCATATTAATAGTAAAGAAGCAATTTTAAGTTTACAAAGTACAGCAGAAAGTCTTCATAAGAGAGGTTATAGGCCAAGTATTGGAAATGCCCCTCTAAAAGAAAATTTAGCTGCAGGTTTAATTCAAATAACTAAATGGGATGGTCTCACACCTTTGATTGATATTATGTGTGGTTCTGGAACTTTTTTAATTGAGGGTGCAGAGCAAATTCTCAATAGACCATTACCTTTTAAGAAAAAATATCTTTTTGAAAATTGGGTTGATTTTGATATGGATTTATTTAATAAAGTTAAATCTAATATTAAAAAAGATGCCTTTAATAATGTTAAATTAACTAAGATTATTGGCTGTGAAATTAGTAATGATGTTTTTCATCAAGCAAAAGAAAATATTAATTTGGCTAATTTGTCGGAATTGATAGATATTTATAATATTGATTTCTCTAAATTAAACATTAATAGCCAAAGAGGAATGATCGTCTGTAATCCTCCTTATGGTAAGAAGCTTGGAAAGGAGAAACAAAAATTGATTGACTTATATAAAAAAATCGGGAGTTCTTTAAAAGAAAAATTCTCAGGTTGGGAATTTTGGTTGCTTAGTGGTAATCCAGAGTTAACACAATATTTAAGAATGAGATCAAGTTTGAAAATTCCTGTCAGTAATGGTGGGATTGATTGCCGTTGGATTAAGTATGAAATCCGTTAGTGTTATTTCTTACCTAAAACGGCCTTTGTGGTTTTTCCTAAACCTTCTAATGTCTGAGGTAAATAAGGGCCTTTTGCAAGTTGTCCCCCTAGTTTTAGACATAAGCCAGCTATGAAAAGGTCAAATCCTATTATTGCAAGCAGATTATATTGAATATTCCAATTATTCAGTTCATCTAAAAATATATATATGATTATATGCAAACTTATTACTACCATTAGCATTAAAATTGCTCCAATTGCAATAAAAATACCACCACTTATCAATCTTCTTTTTTCTCTGTCTACTTCTTGTAAAGCTATTCTTACATGCAAATCCATTACTGAACTAGCTATTGCTGATAATCTTGAGGCTGTGTTAGCAAAATTTTTTACTTTTGGTTTTTCCATTATTTTCTTCCTGTATTGATTAAGCTGCCAATTATGAGTCCTATACCTGCAGCTATTGCTATTGATAGGATAGGCTTCCTACGAATTGGATTTTCAATCTTAGGCCTTAAAGTTTGATTCAATTCTTCAAGTAACTCCTCTAATTGGCTTTCAATAGGCTGAATATGTTCAGTTATTTCCCAATTATTTGATTGAATATTATCGATAATGTCAAATAATTGTTTTTTTATTCCAAGAGAAGAATTTCCTGTATTCTCTTCTATCACGCTTACTAGATCATCAATACTTCCTTTTGTTGCTTCTATGGTTTTTGCTGCAATATTTGGCCATTTTTCTTGAATTAATGGAATTAAATTATCTATTCTTTCTAACAACCATTTTTCCGAGATGCCTTCTTTATCTTGAAGTGCGTTTTCTTTATTACTCTCTTGAGTTTCTTTGGGAGGATGAAAAGTTTCCATTAATCCACCTTGATTTATCTTTAGATTAATCCTAAATCTAATATTATGAAACCCTTGTTGAAGTTTTACTATAAAAGTAAAGCTTAAAACATATAAAAGTTTATTTACATTTCAATCATCTTATTTCTTTGTGTAATAAGGTTTTGTTAAGCTATTGCTGATTTTATTAAATTTATTAATCAAACTATGGATATGTCACTTGCTCAATTATTGTTTGCTTCTCGAACAATACCAACTGATTTTGGTCTAGTAGCTGCTGCTATAGCGGGCGCTGGAAGCTTAATTTTAATTGCTTTGAGATTCGTTCCTGATTCAAGTAATTAACATATATATTCTTTGTATTTGATCTAAATTAAAATTTCCCTCTGAAATGGATAGGTGGGCTTTATTAGAACATACAGTTAGTAACTCTTCAAACTCTGAGGTTCATTTTGATTTTCTAGTAGAAAATGGCTCAGATTGTCTTACTTGGAAAATACTTGAATTACCCAAACCAAATGGTCCTTTTGTCGAAATAAAGAATCAACCTAACCATAGGTTGGTTTGGTTAACAACAGAGTATGAAAAGCTTTCAAGAGAGAGAGGATATGTTAGAAGAATTGATTTTGGTAATTATATAATTTTAGGAAATAATCTATCAATAGATAATTTTTCTTTAAAGTTAAATGGAAATTTATTTATTGGCATTTTTAGTAAAAAAGGAAATGTATGCCAGTTATGTGGGAATATTTGATTAAGAATTACTATTATTTTTAATATTTCTCTTGAGATTTTTTTTAAATTAGTTAATCTTACTTAGCTATTGTGACGTCCGGTTGGTATACATCAATCAGGTCGAGTTTGAAAATTTCAAATCTTTTGGTGGTAATGTAACAATTCCATTGGAAGAGGGTTTTACTGTGGTTACTGGTCCTAATGGATCAGGTAAGAGTAATATTCTAGATGGGATTTTGTTTTGTTTAGGATTAGCTAGCAGTAGAGGTATGAGAGCAGAAAGATTACCTGATCTCATTAATAATTCCAAAGTAAAAGAGGGAAAATCGTCAGAGACTTCAGTTTCTGTAAAATTTAATATTGAAAATTGGCAGCCAAGAGATAATGTAAAAGATTTAGAGTTGGATGATAAAGAGCTATATTTTGATCACAATCAAAAAGAATGGGTTGTCTCAAGAAAGTTGAGATTAATGCCAGGGGGTTCTTATGCCTCTACTTATACTTCAGATGGTAGATCGTGTACTTTACAGCAGATACAAAAGCTTCTCAGAGATATAATGGTTGATCCGGAAGGAAGCAATGTTGTTATGCAGGGAGATGTTACTCGGATTGTTTCAATGAGCAATAAGGAAAGACGAACTTTAATAGATGAATTGGCTGGCGTCGCATTATTTGATAGTAGAATTGAGCAAACTCACGTAAAGTTAAATGATGTTCAGGAGCGACAAGAAAGGTGTGAAATACTTCAAAATGAATTGCAAACAAATAAATTAAAGCTTGAAAAGGAATGTGATAAAGCAAAAAAATATAAGAAACTTAAAGAAGATTTATTTTTTCTTAAAGAGTTAGAAAAAGTAGTTTTATATAAAGATCAGATTGAAAGATTAAAAAAAATAGAGGAAAAAGGTGATGCATTTATAAAAAAATCCTCTGACTTTGATAAAGAGCATCAATCGATTGATAAAGAATTATTCGTTATGCAAGATGCAATGAAAATAATAGCCGCAGAATTAAAAGATAAGGGTGAAGATGAATTGATAAAAGTTAATTCTGAGATTGGTAGCTTGAATACTAATTTAAGAGAATTGGATAGATTGTCATTATTAAATAAAAATGAAGGTATTAAGTTAAAGGAGAATAAGAATAATTTAGAAAAATCTAAAAAGGATATAGAAATAGAAAGAAATAGGTGTATTGAATTTGATGATGAAGCTCTTTCTTCCTTACAGCAGGAAATAATTAAATTAACTAATACTCATAAAATTTCAAGAGAAAAGCTTTCTAGGGCAGCAGATCAATCGGGTGAATTCTCAAAGCAAACTATCAAAATTAATACTGAAGTAGAAAAATTGAATCAAATAATTGAACCCTTAAATTTAAAAAAAAGAAATCTTGAAGAGGAAATTATTGAAAATAATATACAAAGAGATGAGATTGAGAATCAGATAAAATTTTTGAACAAAGAAAAGGAGAATATTTTGGACTTAGATAATAAACAAACTATAAATATTGAGGATAAAAAAAATAAATATAATTCTGTCCAGTTAGAAATTAAAGAACTTAAAATTGAGATTGAACTATTGGAAAAGACAAAGTTCAGGTTAAGTAATGAAAGGTTGCAACTAGAGAAAGATTTATCCAGATTTGAAAGTCGGAGAGAAGCTCTTAATGAATCAAGAGGTTCTTATGCATTAAGAATTTTATTAGAGGCAGGTTTGGAAGGAATCCATGGATATGTTGCTCAGCTTGGAGAGGTTAAAGAGAACTATAGATATGCGCTTGAGATAGCAGCAGGCAATAGACTAGGACAAATAGTGGTTGACAATGATTCTGTTGCATCTCGAGCTATTGAAATCTTAAAAAAGAAAAAAGCTGGCAGATTGACATTTTTACCTCTCAATAGAATTAAAAAAAATTTTAATAATTTTTCTACTCAGAAATATGAAAATATCTCTGATAGTGGTTTTATTGATAAAGCAGTTAATTTAATAGATTTTGATAGTGTTTATTCTGATGTTTTTCATTATGTATTTGGTGAGACAAAAGTTTTCAATGATTTAGAGTCAGCAAAAAAAATAAACTTAAAAAGTAGAGTTGTTACTCTTAGTGGTGAATTATTAGAAGTTAGTGGAGCAATAACTGGAGGCAGCAAGATCAAGAGAGATTTAGCATATAAGTTTGGTTCAAATAATGATAAAGATGAAATAAGTCCAATAAAACAAAGATTAATGATCATCAATGACGCCTTGATTAGATCTAATAGTGATTTAAATGAAAAAAATATTTTATTAGAGCAATTAATTTCAAAACAAAGACAAATAAATGAGAATTTAGCATCAACTAATAAAGAACTAGATCTTCATAAGCATTCAATTAATAGTGTTAATGAAAAAATATATAAAAGTACAAATAGAATAAAAAACTTAAATGAAGCCAATCAGAATTTACTTAATCAATTAAATATTATTTCAAGTGAGCATAAACCTTTACAGCAAAAATTAGATGAGTTGTCTTTATCTCTCAAAAGACATCATGAAAAGAATCAAAAATCATCACTAACAAGAATAAATCAAGATTTTGCCGGAGTTGATTTAGAGCTTCAAACACTCACCAATAAAAGAGATGCTTTGTTACAACAGAAAAATGAAATAGCCTTAAGTCAAGAACGTTTAGAAAATAATCATAAGCTTCTTCTTATACAAGAAAAAAATCTAGAAAATTCAATACGAGAATTAGCAAAATCACATAAAGACTGGACTTTAAAAAGAGATACGTTTAAAAAAGAACTTTTAAATCTAGAAAATCAAAAAATTATTCTTGAGAAAGATTTGGGAATATTAAGACGAAAAAGAGATGAGTTAAATTCAAAAATCTCTAATAGAAGGCAAGATAAAAATGAAATATCATTAAAACTCGAATATTTAAAAAGAGATTTGGAAACTCTTGAAGAGGAAAAAAGAAGGGAAAATATTAAATTAAATGAATATAAAAAGAACCTCCCAAATCCTCTGCCATCTTTTGGGGCATTAAAAGATGAAAAGCTTGAATATTTTCAGTCTGAGATAATATCTATTAATGCAAAATTAGAAAGTTTAGAACCAGTCAATATGCTTGCTTTAGATGAATTAGAGGATTTAAATGAAAGATTAAATGCTTTGATTGAAAGATTAGCTGTTTTAGCTAATGAAAGATCTGAATTATTATTGAGGATTGAAACTGTTTCTACAATGAGACAAGATGCTTTTATGGAAGCTTTCTCAGAAGTCGATAAACATTTTAGAGAGATATTTGCGATGCTTTCCGATGGCGATGGGTACTTGCAGTTAGAAAATACAAAATTGCCGCTAGATGGTGGTTTAACTTTAGTCGCTCATCCTAAAGGTAAAAATGTAAGAAGATTAGCTTCTATGTCGGGAGGAGAAAAGTCTTTAACAGCATTGAGTTTTCTGTTCGCGCTTCAAAAATATAAGCCATCACCTTTTTATGCATTGGATGAGGTTGATAGTTTTTTAGATGGAGTGAATGTTGAACGTTTGTCTAAATTAATTGCAAGTCAGTCTTCAAATGCTCAATTTATAGTAGTAAGCCATCGGCGTCCTATGATTAGTGCATCTACTAGAACTATTGGCGTTGCGCAAGCCAGAGGAGCTCATACTCAAGTTATTGGTCTTCCTAATGCGGCATAATTATGATCTCACATTTTAAAAATTTACGTCAGAATGGTTAAAAGTTATTTATGAGTTTGTCTAAAGCCTCCACAAATAATGACCCCTTGCGATCAGTCCCAAGTGACCGATTATGGTTAAGGTCTGAATTAATGGGTACTCAGGTAATTACTACTGATACTGGTAGAAGACTGGGTGTAGTTGGGGAGGTTATTGTAGATATCGATAGGAGAGAAGTTGTAGCTTTGGGTTTAAGAGATAATCCATTAACAAGATTTCTTCCTGGGCTGCCAAGATGGATGCCCTTAGAAAGTATCAAACAAGTTGGAGATGTGATATTAGTTGATTCATTGGATTCTCTAAGTGAGAATTTTTCTCCTGAAAGATACGGTAAAGTAATTAATTGTCAAGTAATAACTGAGTCAGGTCAATTATTGGGAAGAGTCCTAGGGTTCTCATTTGATATTGAGACAGGAGATTTGATTTCCTTAGTTACTGGAGCTGTAGGAGTGCCTCTATTAGGAGAAGGTGTTTTGAGTACATGGGAAATTCCAGTAGATGAAATAGTAAGTAGCGGTACAGATAGAATTATTGTTTATGAAGGAGCAGAAGATAAGTTAAATCAATTGAGTAGTGGCATCTTAGAAAAACTTGGCGTAGGGGGTTCATCTTGGGAAGAAAGAGAATCAGGTAGATACACTGCAAATTTAGTACCAGTTGAAAATCAACTTTTATCTGGTTCAGATGTTAATCAAGAAAATTATCTGCTTGAGGAAGCTGATGCAGCTGAAAGAGCTGAAGAAGAAGAGATAGAGTTAGAAGAGGAATTTGATGATCAAATGGAATACGTTGAGTTGGAAAGTATAAAAAAAAGGAAACAAACAAAAAAACAACTTTATATGGATGAACAATATTTTGGCGAACCAGATCTTTCTGAAGAAAATGATAAGAATGTTGATTTACAAAACTATAAAAATTTATTAATGAAAAAAAACCGATCTAATAAATCTGCTTCAAAAAGGCCTATTGAGCGATCAGAGGAAACTTTAGATATAGAGCCTATTAATCAATCCGATTTTTCTCAAAATGAGGAAAGTTTTAAATCACCTGAAATTGATGATCCGTGGTAAATTGATCAATTTATAATTGCTTTGAATATCATCTGTGCTAATTTTTTTGCTGCTCCTTTTTTTCCTCTTTGTTTTGATAAGTTATACTTTTGCTCTTGAAGAGCTTTCTCATTATTAACTAGCATTAATACTTCTTTAGCAATTTCTTTAGGATAATATTTTCCTATTCTTTCTGGCACGATAAATTTTTTTGCTTTTATATTAGGCCACGCAAAATATTTTTTGTTTTTTAAGTACCAATTTTTTAAAAGATAAGTAATTATTTTATTCACAAATGATACTTTAGCTAAAATTCCTATCATTCCATCCCAAGCATTCATGTATTCGAGATGTTGAGTAGGTAGGACTACAAACATGGGTATATTTATGGAAGCTAATTCTGCAGTATTTGCTCCTACTGTCGTAACAGCAAGAATGCAATTTTTTAAAATTTCATATTGAGGATAGCTTGATATTAAATGAATTTTTGTTTTATTTTGCGTCTCGATGATATATTCAAAAACTGAATTTTTTGTCTTTTTAATATTTTTGATTCGTGAAGAATAAAATTTAGTGATTGGATTTTTATCACTCTGAAAAAAAAGGTAATCATCCAAATTTGTAGTAGGTGCCATTGGTATTAATATTTTTAAATTTTTATTATCCTTGGAAATATATTCTGCCATTTCAAGAAAATAGGGAATACCAATAGATAACTTTGCTTTTTTAGAGCCAGGCAAAATTGCTATCCATTTATGATCTTTAATCTTAGTAGGATAACTATCATTATTATGATTATTAATATCCGCCATTAAATCTCCAATCACAACACATTTCTTTTTATTCTTTTCTGATAATTTTCTCTTTACATTGTTGTTCATAGCGGCTATCAGATAATTCCATCTAGGCCACCTAGCGACCCATTCTGCATATGTAATTGATTGATATCCCAACCTTTTTGATAAGAGAACGCTCCAAAATTGATCTCCGCCAAGGAATACTACAATTCCTTTATCTGGCCAAACACCAAATTTATATGGATTGATTAATAATTTCCAAAAATTAGGAGCTGATGTAATTAAATCAAATTCTTGCCAGCCTTTAGCTACTTGATATTCTCTTCCTGTCGCATTAGGACATGGTACAAGAGCTAATCTTAAACTTATATCGTTTTTGGATTTTGCCAAATTTATAAGATTTTGCAACTCGTATATTACAGGTTTTACCCAGGTTGTTAATTCACCTGGACCGTTTGAAATGACTACAACTGCAAAAGATTTTTTTTTCATTGCAGTTTACATAACAAAAAATTAAATGCGGACGGCGAGACTTGAACTCGCAAGGCCTAAGCCACACGCTCCTTAGACGTGCGCGTCTACCAATTCCGCCACATCCGCTAATATAGCTTTAATTTCTTGTTCTATTAAAGCTCAGTTCATTCTACAGGATTTACCGCATTTATTAAGATTGCTATCTTAATAACATGAAGTTATTAAACTTTTTTCTAATGTATCAATCAATATATAACCATATAAACATGTTTGGTTGTATTCTTATTCAATACCTAACTAAATTCAAGAATTTATCAAATACTTTAAAAAGTATCACCTTTTAATTTATTTTTTGTAATGGTTGACAAAGTTTTAATTGCTAATCGTGGAGAAATAGCTTTACGTATTATCAGAAGTTGTAGAGAGCTTGGGATAGCTACAGTTGCAGTTTTTAGTACTGTAGACAAAAATGCACTTCATGTTCAGCTTGCTGATGAAGCAGTTTGCGTTGGCGATTCATTAAGCAATAAAAGTTATCTAAATATTCCTAATATTCTTGCAGCAGCGACTTCTCGAGGGGTAGATGCAATTCATCCAGGCTATGGGTTTCTTGCTGAAAACGATAAGTTTGCGGAGATGTGTAATGATCATGGGATTATATTTATTGGTCCCTCTCCAAATTCCATAAGGTTAATGGGTGATAAATCTACAGCTAAAGAGACTATGGAGGGTGTAGGAGTACCAACTGTTCCAGGAAGTAAAGGACTAATAACCAACGTAGCTGAAGCATATGAATTGGCTGAAGGAATAGGTTACCCAGTTATTATTAAGGCAACTGCAGGCGGAGGAGGAAGAGGTATGAGATTAGTAGAGAATAAGAAAAATTTAGAGAAAATGTTTAAAGCTGCACAGGGTGAAGCAGAGGCTGCGTTTGGTAATGATGGTCTGTATATGGAAAAATTTATTAAAAAGCCTAGACATGTAGAAGTTCAAATCCTTGCAGATAGATCAGGTAATGTAATTCATTTAGGTGAAAGAGATTGTTCTGTGCAGAGGAGGCATCAGAAATTATTAGAAGAGTCACCAAGTCCTGCTATTAATAAAACTTTAAGGGCTAAAATGGGTAATGCTGCGATAGCCGCAGCAAAAAGTATTAAGTATGAAGGTGCTGGAACGGTGGAATTTTTAGTCGATGAAGATGAAAAATTTTACTTTATGGAAATGAATACTCGAATTCAAGTAGAACATCCAGTTACTGAAATGGTAACGGGAGTAGATCTCATAGCAGAGCAAATAAAAATCGCATCTGGAGAAGATTTAGATTTTGATCAAGAAGAAATAAAGTTAAATGGACATGCTATAGAATGCCGAATTAATGCTGAGGATCCTTCTCATAATTTCAGGCCATCGCCAGGAAGGATTACAGGTTGGTTACCTCCTGGCGGTCCAGGTGTAAGGGTGGATAGCCATGTTTATACAGGTTATGAAATTCCACCTTTCTATGATTCCTTAATCGGGAAATTAATCGTTTGGGGTAAAGATAGGAATACTGCGATAAAGAGAATGAATAGAGCTTTAAATGAATGTGCTATAACGGGTATCCCAACAACGATTAACTTTCATCTAAGTCTTCTCGATAAAAGTAAATTTAAAGAAGGAAAAATTCATACAAAGTACGTAGAAGAAGAACTACTGCCTAATTATTAATATCTTGAATTCTTATGAGTAATTTTTTAATGCTAACTTAATTAACCCTTGTTGACCGACAAGAATTTCTCTTAAAAAACTTATTAATCCAATCCAGATAACAGGAGTAACGTCAACCCCGCCAATAGGGGGAACAATTTTTTTTGTCCAATTTAAAATTGGACTAGATGGTAATGAGACAATTAGCCACAATCCTTTATTTATATTTATTTTTGGGTACCATGTCAAAATTAATCTTATTAAGAATATTAAGGTAAATAGCGATAAAAATAACCCAAATGCAAAATCTATGATTGGTAAGTAATTAATTAGCAATGAAATAACAATTGTTTAACTCATCTTAATAAATAACCCATAAGTAATGATTTAATTCGTATCATAAATTCAGAATTAAATTTAAATAAAAGTGCAACAATTATTTCAAGTATTTTTATCTACACCAAATCTTTCTCCTGAAGTAACTAATGGTTCGGCATTTAATATGATTGCTAGTTTTATTGCTGCAGCTTTATTAATAATTGCTCCTGCCACTGCTTTTTTAATTGCTGTTAGTCAAAATGATAAGCTTGATGCAGAAAGAGCTGGCAAAAGACGCTAGTTTTTATAAAAATATTACGTAAACTATAGATATAAGGCTTCTAGGTCTTATGTCTATATTTTTGGAGAAAAATTGTGGTCAATGCTAGTCTCAATTGGGCAAGTATTGTTGGTATAGTCCTTGCTGTATGTGGGGGCGGACTTTATTTTTTAAGGTCATTTAAACCTGCATTAGCTCGTGATTATGATGTATTTTTTGCAGCAATAGGACTTTTGTGTGGAGGAATACTTTTTTTTCAAGGCTGGAGATTAGATCCGATTTTACAATTTGGTCAATTCCTTCTAGCAGGTACTACTGTCTTTTTTGCATATGAGAGTGTTAGATTAAGAGGCATTGCTACTGACCAAGCTAGAAGATCTTCCTTTTTTGAAGATGATGAGTTCCCAAGTAATCCTAGGAATCCATCTCGAAATAGGTGGGAAGAAGAATATGATCAATTTAAGGAAAATGAAAGGCCTTCTAGAAGATTTAAGTCAAGAGATTCAGGATTAGAAGATGATTACGATGATGAGAGGTTTTCCTCTAGAAGGATTTCAAGAGCTATACCTGAGTCTGCAGTTAGTAGGAGACGTTCTTCTGTAAGAGATTTAGATGATTTAGGTAATAATGTTTCTACCAGAAGAAATCGATTTGAAGTTGATAAAGATCTTGAATCTCGGAGAAGTAATTTTGGAGACAGAAGAGTTTCAAGAAATGATATCAAAAGAGGATCAAGGCCTTTGCCTAACCAAAAGAAAAGTAGAAAAGAAAGTGAAGGTACAAATAGTAGTTCATCTACATCAATCCCAGAGGCTAAAAGAACAAGAACTAATCTAAGATCACAAACCTTTAAGGATAAAGTAGAAGATGCCTCGTTTACTTCAAAAGAAAATGATTTAAATAAATCAAGACAATCTATACGTTCAAACTTAAAATCAAAATCTGCATCTAAAAATGTTGGTAGTAGATATAATGTAGGTTCTAAGAAAGCTAAGCCAAGAGATAATAGTTCTAGATTTGACGATTAATTGAGAAGATTAGCCCACTTAAGAAAAGATTCATTACTTATTAATTCAATTAGCAAAATTGCAATGAAACCAATCATGGCAAATCTACCATTGGTTAGTTCTGCATAATTATTCCACCCTAGTTTGTAATCATCATCTTGAGTCGATGATTCCTTTTGAAGAATATTTTTTTCATCATTTGCCAAGTCTGTATCAGATTCTTTTTGTTCTTCAGAATTAGTTTCTTCGTTTATATTCATAATTTTTAGTTAATTATTAAAATTATAGTTTTTTGCAGTCAATAATTTCCAGTTTCCCTCCCCGCTTAATTCAAGAACATTCTGATGATACTCTTTTAAACTAGGTCTATGACCAACACTTATTAGTGATAAATCTCTTGTTTGAAGTAAATTATAAAGTCTTTTTTCTGTATCAATATCTAATGCACTGGTAGCCTCATCAAGCACTGCAAATTGAGGTGAATTAAGTAGTAATCTCGCGAATGCAAGTCTTTGTTGTTCTCCGAGTGATAATATTCTTGGCCAGTCTTGCTTAATATCTAGATTTGGATAGCGTTTGACTAAGGATTGAAGATTAACTTCGTTTAAAACTGCTACTAAATGTTCATCACTAAATTTTTCAACTTCGGTAGGATAACACAATTGCTCTCTTAATGATCCAAGGATCATATAAGGTTTTTGAGGGATAAATAGTAAATCTCCCGTTTTAGGCTTCTTAATTACTCCGCTGTCTGGTTCCCACAAACCACTGATCATTCTTAATAAAGAGGTTTTACCACATCCAGATGGACCTACTACTAACAGTGATTGATTATTATCAATACTTAAATTCAAATCTTTAATGATAGTTTTATCTGATCCAGGGGGTGATAAGTTAGCGTTTTTTATAAGAATTGAAGAATAATTAGAAATAATTTTTTCATTTTCAATTGGTTGTTCATTACTGATTGATTCAACTTTGGATTGGAATCCCTCTAGACGCCCTATTCCTGCAGTGAACTTAGCTAATTCCTCAATTTGGTTGACTATAAAAAATAATGATCCTTCTACCATGCTAAATGCAAAGCTTGCTTGTATGAATCGACCATAATCAATATCTCCTTTAAAATATGGAATGGCCATTATTAAGTATGGGAAAAAATTCCCAGCATAATTTATTGATCTTCTCATTACATCAATTATGACTCTCCAAATAATTAATAAATTAAAGTTTCTTACTACTTCTCCTAGCCTCCTTTCTGTCTCACTTCTTTCGGGACTTTCTCCTGAGTAGAATGCTATTGATTCTGCATTGTCTCTTATATGAACTAATCCATATCTAAAATCAGCTTCATAACGTAGTTGATCAAAATCTATTTTTACTAAGTTCTTCCCCGCAATTAACAAAATAGTTGTAGCAAATATTGCATATCCGAATAGTGAAAAGGTCAGCGTTCTACTAATACTCCATAAAATTAAGATATTTAATCCAAAAGTTAAGAGGGCATCAAACACTCCTAAAGTAAATGTCAGACTTTGTCCAGTGAATGCTCTTGTATCATCAGTAATTCTTTGATCAGGATTATCTATATCAGTTTCTTCTTCGTCATTTGGATTGAGCTGATAATAAGCTTTATTAGTCATATAATCCTTTACAAGACTTTTCGAAAGCCATTCTCTCCAAATAATTCCTAATTTATAAGTGAAGAATATTTGAGATACTCTGATTGGAAGTGCAACTATAAAACAGCAAGCATATATTCCAAGAATTCTATAAAAACCTGCTTCTTGTTTCTCAACTAATGCATTAGTGAGGTCTCTTGCAATAAATCCTATTCCAGCATTTATACCATTGACTGCTAACAACATGAGAACAATTATTCCTAAAAAAAACCAGTGCAGCCATCTTTTGTTTTTTAATTGTATTCTAAAGCTAAAAAAGCTGGCTGATCCTATAAGAAATAATCCAGAGAATAGTAATCCCCACCAACTTGACCAAATAGTATTTATTGTATTTACTACTCCTCCAAAATATTTTTCTAATAAAATTGGTTGTATATTTTCAAAGAAACTAATTAAACCAGTTAAACCTACAAGAACTATTCCACCTACACAAAACAATAGTGATAACAGCAACCATATGAATTGAATTCCGCTACTTTGATCCAAGGGAAGGAAAAATGGTTGAGCAAGTTTTCTAAGTTTTCTTATTTGATAAATTATTTTTGATTTATTTGTAAGTGATGAATCCATTTATATAATTTCTTAATTCCTTTTTATTATAAGACTAAGAACTCATAGATTGTCCAAAACCTATCATTGATAGTGCCCAATCTGGAAGATTTAAATAATTAATTAATTTGGCATCAAAATTATGTACCGTTGTGAAGCTATAGTCTAAAACCCACCAAATTACAAAAGGCAAATTAAATAAAATCTGTAGTTGCCACTTATATGTGATTACGTTCCATATTTTTTTAAGAATTACTTTCTGGGGCTCCTCTAAATTTTCCCAATTTTTTAGAATAGTGCTAAAGAATATATTATTCCTTTTTTCAAGTGTTTTTGGAGTATTCATATTTAATAAGTTTCTTTATTTATAGCTCACATTTATTTTTTTTGAGAGTTTACCCAGGAGGCCATTTCATGATTTTACCTGCAAGAAAGTGAATATGTAAGTGGAAAACTGTTTGGCCTGATTCTTCTCCGGTATTTATTACTGTTCTCCAAGATTTAATATTTTTATCTTTTGCAATATTTTTACCTACAAAGAGCAAATGACCTATTAAATTTTTATCTTCTATTGAAAAATGTAGTAAATTAATTATTGGCTTTTTGGGAACAACAAGGTAATGAACAGGTGCTTGAGGGGCAATGTCATTAAAAGCTATGCAATACTTATCCTCATATAATTTTTCACATGGAATTTCCCCATTTATTATTTTCGTAAAAATAGTTGTTTTAGTCATGTCGTAATCTAATCAATTACTCAATTGATTTTACATCTTTCATACTATAACCTTCTTTTTTAAGTTCAGTTTTTAATTCATCCTTTGAGTTGACTCTATCAACAAAGAGAATGCCTCGTAAATGATCGACTTCATGTTGGATACATCTTGCAAGAAGTCCGTCTGCATTCATTTTGCGGGGCCTACCCATTTCATCACGAAATTTTAATTTAATAGTAGATGGCCTTACTACATTTAGATAAACGCCTGGAATACTTAAACAGCCTTCCTCATACGAATTTAAAGTAGATCCGAAAGCGGTAATTTCAGGATTTATCAAGATAAGTGGTTCTGCAGCTGAATCCTCAAAGTTAATGTCAATAACGAGTAACTCTTTACTAATGCCAACTTGAGGTGCAGCTAATCCTATCCCTTTTGCTGAATACATGCTTTGAAGCATTTCTCTAGCTAGACTTCTAACATCCTTATCTACTTTGCTAATTCTTTTGGCATCGATTCTTAGGGTGCTGCTACCTAATTTAAAAATTTCAAGAGGAGGATTTTCTAATGGTTTTTTTTCAACTTTTGATTCTGAAAAATTATTTCTTGAATTTCTAGCCAATTGAGAGAATTGATTTGCCACTATTGCTTTACTAAGATTAATACTTAAAAAGAATTATAAAAATATTATCACCTATTTGAAACTTTAATTGCATTAAATTAAATGATTAATTACAAACCACTTAAAAGAGAAGAGGTATATAAGAACAAAAAATCCTTTAGTGAAATTTCATTGATTGGAAATCTCTTTTTTTGGAAAGATAGTTTGAATATTTCTGGGTTAAAAAATAATGCAATATTTGTAAGACCATTTAAAAAGAATAAATTCGAACCTCAGCAGTTAACTGAAAGCAATTTTTTCATCAAAAGTTCATTTCATGGGTATGGTGGGCGATCATATAAATGTATTGAAATAAATAATCAAATCTTTTTAGTTTGGATTGATCAATTAAGTGGATCTTTATGGGCTCAAAATTACCAAATTAATAAACTAAAAAACTCTAATAATATTAAATTTCCTTATCTTATTCCTAACCAAGAACCGTGGCAACTTACAAAAACTTCAGATGGTAATTTTGACGCTAATTTTGCTTTATTAAATAAAAATACTTTATTTGGGATATTAGAGTTACGTAATAATGACTATTTATTCTCAATTCATCTAGATAAAAAAAAACAAGATTTAAAAATTATCAAAAAATTTGATTGCTTTGCTGGATCATTATCTTCATATTTAGGGGGGAATATAATTTCATGGATAGAGTGGGGTAGCCCTTTTATGCCATGGGACAATAATGATCTTTTTTTTGCAAAAATTAGTTCCAGAGGCGAAATAAAACATATCAAAGGATTTAATAAATTATTAATAGGAAATAATGATACTATTTCTTTTTTCCAACCTCATTGGCTTAGTAAAAACTTATTAGTATGCTCTGAAGACAGTTCAGGATGGTGGAATTTAATATTTTTAGAGATTAATAAATTAGAAGAAATCATAATTAAAAAAAAGATAAGAAATAAATTTTTTGAATACGGGATGCCTCAATGGATTTCAGGCTTATCATTATTTTCTGGAACAAAAGATATATTGTTTTGTTTGGCGAAGCATAAAGATCAATGGATTTTAGAATATTATCGTAATCTCTCTTTTATAAAGAAGATAGAATTACCTTATACCAATCTTCGAGATTTACATGCAGATTCTAATAAATTAATTTTGAAAGCTTCAAGTAATATATCTCAAGACCAATTAATTGAATTAGACATAAATAATTTTCATGAAATTAGGGCTCAAAAAAATTTATTAGAAGTATTTGATAATTATTCCAAAGCTAAGGCATTTTGGTTTGAGGGCTTTGAAGAGAGACAAACTCATGCATGGATTTATCAATGTAATTTATTGCAGTCTCGGAAACCTCCACTCATAATAAAAGCTCATAGTGGTCCAACTAATTATTTTAATGGGGACTTAAATCCTGAAGTAGAGTTCTGGACTTCTAGAGGATGGTTTGTAGCAGAAATAAATTACGGAGGATCGTCCTGTTTAGGTAAAGATTATCGAAATCGTTTAAAAGGCAAATGGGGTATTGTCGATTCTGAGGATTGTAAAAAGCTTGCAAAAAGTTTAATTCAAAAAGGATTAGTTGATAAATCGCAAATTGTAATTTTTGGCAATAGCGCAGGTGGTTTTACTGCTTTAAATTCTCTCTGTAATGAAAGTCTATTTAAGGCCGCAGTTTGTAAATATCCTGTGCTTGATTTGATTGAAATGAATTCAAATACTCATAGATTTGAGGAGAATTATTTAGATTCATTAGTAGGAAATTTTGATCTTAATAGAAAACAATATTTTGAAAGATCACCCATAAATAAAATTAATCAGATCTCGCAACCAATATTACTTTTTCATGGAAAAAAAGATTCTGTAATTGATTATAGAATTTCTGTTAAGTTCAATAAGTTGCTTAAACGGAATAATATTTATTCAGAGATTCATCTTTATGAGGACGAGGGACATGGGATTAAAGAAATAAAAAATAGATTAAATTATTTAAAATTAACAGAGGCATTCTTGAATAAGATTTTTCTTAGGAATTAAATTTTAAGAAATCAATTGTTTCTTCAAGTTTTTCAATAAAAGTATCAATTTCTTCTTTAGTTGTAGTGAAATTCATGCTCACTCTTGCGGTTGACTTTATACCTAAATGTCTATGTAATGGTTGGCAACAATGATGTCCGCTTCTTATACATATGCCTTTTGAATCTAGAATCTCTGCGATGTCATTAGAATGTATTCCTTTGATATGGAATGTTGCTAATGAAGCTCTATTGATATCAATATTTGGACCTGGACCAATTATATTCAAATCTTTAATTTGATTTAGTTTTTTAAATAAATGTTTGGTTAAAATTTTTTCATATTTATTTATGTTATTAATTCCAATATTTTTTAGATATTTAAGAGCTTCTGCAAGACCAATTGCTTCTGCTATCGCGGGAGTACCCGCTTCAAATTTATGAGGAAGTTCGGCCCAAGTACTACTATTTTCGTAAACATCTTCAATCATTTCTCCTCCTCCAAAAAATGGAGGTATTTCATTAAGTATTTGTTCTTTTGCCCATAAGAACCCTATCCCAGTAGGACCGCATAGCTTATGTCCTGAACCTGCTAGGAAATCAATATCTAATTCTTTAACATTAACTTCAGTATGGGCTAAGCTTTGACAAGCATCTAAAAGAACTAAAGAACCATTCTCCTTTGCTATTGCTGCTATTTCTTTAATGGGATTACAGCACCCTAAAGTATTGCTTATGTGCACAAGGCTTATCAACTTTGTATTTTTCCCAATTTTTGATTTGAATTCTTCCAGATTTAATGTACCTTCTGCAGTTATCCCAATATATTTGATTTTGCATTTATTTTTTGCTGCTACTAACTGCCAAGGAACTATATTACTATGATGTTCCATTATTGTTAATAATATCTCGTCATCTTCTTTTAAATTAATTTCTCCCCATGATCGCGCAGCTATATTAATTGCCTCAGTCGCATTCCTAGTAAATATAATTTCTTTTTCCGAAGAAGCACTTAAATATTCTTTAATAATTGATCTGGCGTTCTCAAATTCTTCAGTAGCCTTAGCACTCAATTGATGTGCACCCCTATGAACATTTGCATTGAAATTACTGTAATATTCATTTAATTTATTAAGTACTTGTATTGGTTTTTGCGTGGTTGCAGCATGATCTAGATAAATTAGTTGTTCTTCCTTATGAATATTTTTTTCTAAAAGAGGGAAATCTTTTTTTTCAAAAAACATTAAATTTTGCGCAGATTTCATTATTGATTTTGAAGAAGTAAAGAAAGTAAATCCCATCTTTCCTTTGAAATTGGCAAAAAGGAAATAATTTCTTGATAGTAAGATCTCAATTGTAGTTTACTTGCTTGTTCTTGTGTGAGACCTCTAGATCTCATATAAAAAAGTTCGTTTTCATTTAATTGAGAAATGGTTGCACCGTGCATGCACTTTACATCGTCTGCAATAATTTCTAATTGAGGTTTTGTGTCTATTCTTGCATGATTTGATAAAAGTAAGTTTCTACTGAGTTGAGAGGCATCTGTTTTTTGGGCTATTTGAGGTACTATTATTAGTCCTTCAAATACTGAATGAGATCTATCTTTTGCTAATGATTTATTTAATTGATCTAAATAGCCATTTGGGCCATTAAATTTTATTTTTGCATAAGTAGAAATTTGTTCATTATCTTTTGTTATTTGCATTCCTTTAATATTTGTCTTTGCATTTCCTTCGGTTTGATTGACATCTATTTCCAGCCTTGCAAAATTAAATTTAAATTGAAGTGAACCTAAATTGTATTCACTATCTTTATCTTGAAATACATTTAAGGAGTTAATAATATAAGATTTTTTTTCGCCATAGGATACTATTCCATGATTCACGGATGAATTTTTACCTATAAATAGATATGATGAAGCAGATAATGCGCTATTCTCATCTCCAAGATTTATTTGTGTAATATCTGCGTTTGTATCTTTGTCTATATTTATAATTAATGTTTTTGAGCTGAATAAATCATATTTAGAGTTAGAAATTATCTCAATATAAGGGATCTTTTGTCCTGAAATATTTAAACCTAAAATGTTTCTTTTTTTAGTTAAGCAATGATTTAATAAATTACTCCAATTTGTAGTAGTGTCACAATCAATAATCTTCTCTTTAATTAAATTGACTATCTCTTCCTCTTCTAAGATTTTGATTTCATAATTCTCATCTATATAATTAATGTTTTGATGTTCACCAATAATAATTCTAAGGAAATCTTGATTTGCAGTATCGTAGGGAATAACTGGATCATGAAAATCATCACTTAACTTATAATTTAAAAAACTTGCTAATTTTGTCTTACTTGCCATTCTCCAAATCTCATTCTTTTTATTTGGTAATGGAGTGACTTTTAATTTATCAAAACATATTTTTTGGATAGTAGATTTATGGTCTAAGGGCTTTTCTTTATTAGTGATGCTTTCAATTATTTGCATTATATTAATCTTGATTTATAAATTCATCAGTCCAGTCATATCCATTTTTTTCAAGTTCTAAAGCAAGTTCGCTATCTCCAGTTTTTATTATTTTCCCATTAGCCATTACGTGTACAAAATCTGGTTTGATTTCATCAAGTAATCTTTGGTAATGAGTAATCAAAATTATTCCAGAATTCGTATTTGCTATTTTTTTGATTCCAGATGCAACAATTCTCAATGCATCAATATCTAATCCTGAGTCAGTTTCATCTAAAATAGCAATCTTTGGTTCTAAGAGAGCCATTTGAAGGATCTCATTTCTTTTTTTCTCTCCTCCTGAAAATCCTTGATTTATACTTCTTGTAAGGAAAGTAGGTTCCATTTTTACAATATCTAGTTTTTCTTTTACTAAATCTTCGAATTCAAAAGTATCTAATTCATCTTTTTGAAGGAATTTTCGTCTTGCATTTGTCGCTACTCTTAAAAATTCTAAGTTACTGACTCCAGGAATCTCGATAGGATATTGAAAGCCTAAAAAAATTCCAGCTTGAGCTCTTTCTTCTGGTTCTAAATCTTCTATATCAGTTCCAGAAAGTTTAATTGCACCACTAGTAATTTCATAAGATGGATGACCAGCAATTATTTTTGAAAGAGTGCTTTTACCACAACCATTTCTACCCATTATTGCATGTATTTCACCAGAATTAATTTGAATATTTACTCCTTTTAAAATTGGTAGATTATCAGTTGATGCAAAAAGATCTGTAATTTCTAAAAGCGGTTTCTTCATTTTCTTTTTGCTTTGCATCAAATTGTAATTAGTTAAAAGGGATTAGCCTACTGATCCTTCAAGTTTTAAAGAGAGTAACTTATCTGCTTCAGCAGCAAATTCCATTGGTAGTTGATTAAAAACATCTCTGCAAAAACCGCTAACCATCATAGAAACTGCTTCTTCAAATTCTATACCTCTACTTTGTAAATAAAAAAGTTGATCTTCAGAGATTCTACACGTACTTGCTTCATGTTCAACCTCTGAATTTGTTTGTTGAGATTGAATGTAGGGGAATGTATTAGCAGCAGCCTTATCGCCAATTAACATTGAATCGCATTGACTATAGTTCCTAGCACCTTTAGCTTTTGATCCTATTTTTACAAGACCTCTATAACTATTTGAGGATTTGCCAGCACTAATCCCTTTGCTTACAATTGTTGATTTAGTCTTTGGTCCAATATGAATCATTTTCGTGCCTGTATCAGCTTGTTGAAGATTATTTGTAAGCGCTACAGAATAAAATTCACCAACTGATTCTTCTCCGAGAAGTATACAGCTGGGATATTTCCAAGTAATTGCTGATCCAGTCTCTACTTGAGACCAACTTATTTTACTTCTTTTGCCTTGACATTTACCTCTTTTTGTGACGAAGTTAAAAATTCCACCTACACCATTTTCATTTCCAGCATACCAATTTTGAACGGTTGAATATTTAATAGATGCATCATCTAACGCTATGAGTTCTACTACTGCAGCATGGAGAGTATTTGTATCAAACATTGGAGCAGTACATCCTTCGAGATAGCTTACTGAACTACCTTCTTCAGCAATGATTAAAGTCCGCTCAAATTGTCCTGAATCTCCACTATTAATTCTGAAATATGAGGATAAGTCCATGGGGCAAGTAACATTTTTAGGGATATATACAAAGGAACCATCACTGAAAACAGCTGAATTTAAGGCTGCAAAATAATTATCATTAGCAGGTATCACAGAGCCTAAATATTTTTCTATTAGTCCTGAGTGATCTTTAATCGCTTCGCTTATAGAGCAAAATATTACTCCATGTTCTGCAAGTTGTTCTTTAAATGTAGTTGCTATTGAAACGCTATCAAAAACAGCATCGACTGCTACATTAGTGAGTCTTTTTTGTTCAGTTAGTGGAATGCCAAGTTTGTCAAAAGTTTCTAATAGTTTTGGATCCACTTCATCCAAGCTAGTAATCTTCTCTTGCTGTTTAGGAGCAGAGTAATAAATGATATCTTGATAATCAATCTTTTCATAACCTAAATCTGCCCAATCAGGTTCCTCCATTGTTTGCCACTTTTTAAATGCATTTAACCTAAAGTTAAGTAGATATTCAGGTTCGTTTTTTTTTGATGAAATGAGCCTTATGATATCTTCATTAATCCCTTTTGAAATTTTTTCGCTTTCAATTTCAGTTACAAAACCATACTTATACGGTTCAGAAACAATATTATCAACTAAATTGTCATTTACCATTGTTTGAAAATTAAAGTTATTTCTGTTAGTTCTCTTATATACTTTAACGAAATATATGCAAAATATTGAACTTTCTTCATTCCTTTAAATTAATTTAATGTCTGATCAATTAGAAAACTTTTCAAGTCCAATAAAAAAAGAGGTAGCTCAAAAAATTCAGGAGCTTGATTTACCTTTAATTCAGAAACATCATGTGAGACTTTTAGCGCATTGTCTAGAAATTTTTAAAGATATTGCATCAACTAATAATAAAATATTTCCTGAAGATCATTTAATAAAAGAGTGGTGTGAATTAGAAGCAAAAAAAATTAATGACATTGAATTTACAAATTTGTTATTTGCCCAAATGAATGCTGCAGCTCAAAAATTGGAAATACATTCTAAAAAAATTGGAAAAGATATACTTGAATTTAGTATTGATGATTTAGTTGATTTAGTTCGAAATAATGGTTGACTTTATTGATTATTAAGCGATCCCAAAGAAAAGATATATTTTTGTTGAATTGCAAACTTTTTTAGGTAATAAAAATTTAAAAAAGAAAAAATTTCTTTAATACACCTCATTTTTATAAAACTTCAAAATCTCAATAATAGCAGTTCATCTCAAGGAATAGTGAAATTTCTTTGAGTTAAAACTAGTCAGTAGATCCTGACGACAGCCAATAAAATCCCGCAAATTACAAAAAAAAAGAACATACTGATCCCAAACAAAAACGGAGATTTTAAGTGGTTGAAGGGACTATGAACAAAGAAGAATTACTTAGCCTTACCCTCAGACAATTGAGACAAAAAGCAAGTAAATTATCTGTTCCTTTGTATAGTCGTAAGACAAAAGCTGTGCTTGTAGATTTAATTATCAGCTACCAAAATAAAAATATTGTTTCTTCAGATAATTCAGATAAAAATATTGTTCAGGATAATATCTCAGATGTCCCAGCCCCAATAACAAATCTAAATAAGACTAATTTAGTCTTTTTACCCAGAGATCCAGAATGGGCATATGTATTTTGGGAAATTTCAGATAATGATAGAGAGAAAGCTCAATCACTCGGAGCAAATAAATTATGTTTGCGTTTATATGATGTCACTGGCTCTTCAGAGGGAAATGTCAACCAAGGTACTTTAAGAGAGATTGCTGTTGATAGTTATAGTACGGAATGGTATCTACCCATACCTGTGGCTGATAGAGATTATAAAGTTGAGCTTGGATATCGTTATGGGTTCAATTGGATGTCATTAGCTTTTTCATCTGCTAGTCATGTGCCAAGTTCTCAACCCTCTGAACAAATTTTAGATAAATTTGTTCCTTTTAATTTAGATTCACCATTAGATAATAATCCTGCAATTATTGATTCACAAGATAAAGATACAAGCGGACTTCATGAACGTTTATATCAAGCAGCAACTAATTATTCTTCGCGTAGAAGGGTAGGCTCAGAAGAATTTATGGAAAGTAATGCTCATGCAAGTAATAGTGATAATATTAATGATTCTGGTGCAGGCATATGGTCTTCTGGTATCAATGAATCAGGAACTGGTATGAGAAGTAGAAATTTTTGGCTCGTTGCAGATGCTGAACTTATCGTTTATGGAGCTACTGACCCTGAGGCAACATTGACGATAGGAGATGAAAAAGTTCCTCTAGCAAGCGATGGAACTTTTAGATTACAAGTTCCTTTTAGAGATGGTACTCAGAAGTATGAAATAAAGGCCTTTGATGTATCTGGAGATCAAGAAAGGAGTATTACTATGAAGTTTGATAGGATCACTCCTATTGATGATACAAACAATAAAGAAAATGCAGAGACTGAATGGTTTGAATAAATAAATAATATGCGTAAGAATTTTATTGCGATTACTCCTATGTTAGGTGCAATTACATTTCCCCTTGTAGTCCCTTTAACAATTTCTAAATATGGAGTAAGTTTGGGTATTTTCACTGCTTTAATAATTTCTTCCTTCTGGTTTATCGCTATGTTAAGAACTTCCGAAATGCCACATTAAATTAGTTAGCTTTTTCTAAGTTGAAACAAAATCATGCAAGACATCAAGGTTGTTAATATTGATAATCCATTTATAGACCAAAAACCAGGAACTTCTGGCCTTAGAAAAAGTGTTGTTAAATTTGAGGAAGATCATTATTTAGAAATTTTTATTGAATCTGTCCTAAGATCTTTCTCTGAAGTTCAAGGTTCAACTATTATTCTTGGTGGAGATGGTAGATATGGTAATGAAAGAGCAATAAAAAGAATAATAAGTATTTGTGCAGCTCATAAAGTGGGTAGAATCATAGTTGCTAAAGATGGTCTTCTATCTACTCCAGCAGCTTCAAACTTAATACGCCTAAATAATGCTTTAGCAGGGATAATCTTATCTGCAAGCCACAACCCAGGAGGTATTGATGGAGACTTTGGCGTTAAAGTCAATGTATCGAATGGTGGTCCAGCTCCTGAGATTGTTACTAATAATATTTTTAATGTAAGTCAATCTCTCACAAGTTATAAATTTTGCGAATTGGAAATACCAAATTTAGATAATTCTGGAGTCTATAGTCTTCAAGAAATGGAGTTAGAAATCATTGATGGTGTTGCAGACTATGTTTCTCTAATGGAAAATATTTTTGATCTTGATAAGATAAGTGATTTTTTAAAAACTGATTTTCCAATTGTGTTTGACGCAATGAACGCTGTTACTGGTCCTTATGCGAGAGATATATTCGTAAACAAAATTGGATTATCTAAGAAATCTTTAATGAATGATACACCGTTAGTAGATTTTGGCGGTTTGCATCCAGATCCTAATTTGACATATGCGGATAAATTAGCAGATTTATTATTAAATCAGCAAACCTATTCTTTTGGCGCTGCATGTGATGGAGATGGGGATAGGAATATGATTTTAGGAAAGGGATGCTTTATTAATCCTAGTGATAGCTTGGCCGTACTTACAGCAAATACAAATTGTGTCCCAGGTTATAGGGACGGTATTGAGGGTGTGGCCCGATCTATGCCTACAAGTGCTGCTGTTGATGAAGTCGCTCATCGACTTCATATCCCATGTTATGAGACTCCTACAGGTTGGAAATTCTTTGGCAATCTTTTAGATTCAGGGAAAATAACTATTTGTGGTGAAGAAAGCTTTGGAACAGGTAGTAATCATGTTAGAGAAAAAGATGGTTTATGGGCAGTTCTATATTGGCTCCAAATCTTGTCAGAAAATAAATGTTCGGTAAGTGATTTAATTTCAAAACATTGGCATCAATATGGGAGGAATTATTACTCAAGGCATGATTATGAAGCAATTCCTTCTTCAATTGCTAATCAAATATATAGTAATTTAGAAAATTTATTACCAACTTTAAAAGGTCATAGATTTGCTAATGGTTTAGTCAAAGATGCAATTAACTTTTCTTATGAAGACCCTATAGACAAAACAATAAGTTTAAATCAGGGGCTTAAAATATCTCTAGAGGATAATTCAAGAATTATTGTCAGATTATCAGGAACTGGGACTAAAGGTTCTACTCTTAGACTATATTTTGAAAAATATGCAAATAAGAATCAAAACTTATTTTTAGATCCTCAAAAAGCTTTAAGTGAATTAATAACCAGTTTAGATAACTTATTAAATATTAAAGGCCTCACAAAAATGGATAAACCAACAGTTATAACTTAATTTTAAAGTGTCGATTTTTTAATTTAAAAATGGAAAATGATGATCTTTTCGGAAATCATTCACATACTCCTAATAATATTCCTTTGGCCGATATTTTAAGACCTAAGGAATTAATTGATTTTTATGGTCAGTTACAACTTTTAGATAAAGACTCACTTCTTAGAAATGCTATTTTGACTGATAATGTTGGAAATATAATATTATCTGGTCCACCAGGAGTTGGTAAAACTACTTTAGTAGGTATTATCTCTAATTATTCAAGATCTACGGTAATAAATCTAAATGCAATTTTTTCAGGAATAAAAGACTTAAGAAATGCAATAAATGATGCTAAAGAAAGATTAATTAGATCTAATAGAAAAACAATTCTATTCATTGATGAGGTGCATAGATTTACATCTGCTCAACAAGACGCATTGCTGCCCTCTATTGAGAATGGAACTATTACCTTTATAGGAGCAACCACAGATAATCCATATTTTGCAGTAAATCAAGCATTATTGAGTAGATCAAGAGTTCTCAAATTAAAGCCTCTTCAAAGTAAGGATCTTACACGAATTATCCAAAAAGTTATCAGATATTATTCAGAATTAGATGAACCAAAAATAATTAATATTACTAAAGATGCGCAAGAGCATTTGATAAATTTTTCAAGTGGTGATGCAAGGACTTTGATAAATTCTTTGGAATATGCGGTTACAATTTCTAATAAGTCCAATGTTAAAGATAATAATTTAACTATTAGTCTTGCAATAGCTGAAGATTCTGTTCAAAATAAGAAAATCTCATATGATAAAAAAGGTCAAAATCATTTTGATATTATTAGTGCTTTTATAAAATCAATAAGAGGCTCAGATCCAGATGCAACTTTGTTTTGGCTAGCAAATATGATTTCAGCCGGTGAAGATCCTAAATATATATTTAGGAGATTATTAATATCAGCCAGTGAAGATATTGGATTGGCTGATCCTAATGCAATAGTAGTAGTTAATTCATGTAGAGATGCCTTTGAGAGAGTAGGTTTACCTGAAGGCCAATTTTTTCTTGCGCAAGCCTCTCTTTACTTAGCTGTTTCTCAGAAAAGCAATAGTATAAAAGCTATTTTTAAGTTTATTAAAGGTATTGAATCTGAAGCTCTTTTTTCTGTCCCAGATCATTTAAGAAATAATTCAAGAACTTATATAAATCCTCATAATTATCCTAATGAATCAAAAATGCAAAGTTATTTTCCTGATAACTTTAAAAAAGAAACTATTTGGAAGCCTAACAATTTTGGATGGGAAAAAATAAAATATGATGAATTAAAGAAAAGTAAAGATTAAGATAAATTAATTACTTTATCGCAAATGATAAACTCATGATTTTCATAAATATTACTTTCCATTGCTATTGAAATAGTCCACCCCATATATTCAAATTGACTTAATTTAAGTTTTAGCTGTTTTTTCTCATGTAGAATCTTTTCTTCATTTTTAATATATTTCCATTGTCTCAAATCATTAGCAATTTTACCTCCTTCCCATTTTATTGCTGCCTCAATCGCACTCCAATGATTTAGAATTTCGTTCTGATTCAATTTATTAAAATCTTTTGTGCCTAAATTTTTCTTAAAGTATTTTTTTGCTAGAGATTGATAGTTAAAATTTCTATTAGATCTTTCTATGTCTATTCCAACTTTTTCTTCATGCCATATGACTATTAGGATATCTTCTGTATGACTAATGCTAATATTTCCAATCTCTTTAGGAATCTTAGGAATCTCTCCGGGATATGCTCTGAGAGGAATTTTTAATGGATTCATATCAAATAATGTTGCTAAACATTCGCGCATAAATGCCCTACTCTCTAAAAAAATCCCTGCTCTCAAATTAGAAAGGTTTTTTGCAATTTCTTTCTCTTCAGTTGTTGATATCTGATTTGAACCTTTCATCTTATGAAACCAAATTTTTGGTATTCTATTTGTGTAGTATTTTGTTTTTTTCAATGGTTATAAAAATTGGTGATAAAGCGCCCGAATTTTCTCTAAAAGATTCCTCTGATAAAAATGTTTCTTTATCTGATTTTCAAGGGAAAAGGGTGATCATATATTTTTATCCAAAAGATAATACTCCAGGATGTACTAAAGAGGCATGTAACTTTAAAGATAATTGGGAAATTTTTACTAAAAATGAAATAAGTATTATTGGTATAAGTAAGGATAATTCAGCATCTCATAAAAAATTTATAGAAAAATACGAATTACCTTTTATTCTATTAGTTGATCCCGTACCATGCAAAGTAGCAACTGATTATGAAAGTTATGGTCTAAAGAAATTTATGGGTAAAGAATATATGGGAATGATGCGAAATACATTTGTGATAGATCCTAATGGAAATATTGAGAAAATTTATCTTAAAGTCAAAGCTCCAATAATGGCAGATCATATCATCTCAGATTTAAATTTAATCTAATCTAATAATTAGTTATCTTAATAAAGCTTATTCTTATTTTCGAAATGACATGATAAGTCCCTCCATTACTAAATTTGGATTTATTGAAACCTGCGTTTGTTCTAAGAAATAAGGTTTAATTATCTCAGTATCTCCTCCGCAGATAATGAGAATATCTTTTTCTGGATTAAATGCAAGATTAATAGCGCCAATTAATGAGTTTTTTACTCCTCTAACCATTGCTGCTTGAGTATCTATTAAAAAGTTTTCCATAGGAATATTTAAATTTTTAGGCATTTTTAGGGCTTTTGTATTACTAACCATCGATTTTAATTGTGTCAGAAAGCCCGGTATTAGTTGCCCCCCAATTAAGTCACCTTTTGCATTTATTTTCGTAATTGATAAAGTTGTTCCAAAATCTGCTATTAATATATCTTTTTTATCAGGATTATCAGTATTTTTTAAAGCGGCAACACTACCTAATGCTCGATCTATTCCAAAATATTTTGGAAAATTTTGAAGGCTTATATCTTGAATTTTTAATTCATTCTCTTTTTGAAAAAAGTTTGTTTCATAACTACCAACGGTTGCCCAACATAAATTTTCTTTCTTGATGCCTTTGGGTAAAGGTTTACCAATAGGGGAATGAATAAATTGATATTGCTCACCTTCCTTTATTGCCCAATGAAATCTACTATTACCTATTAATAAGTAATCAAAATTTGTGGTCATTTTTAGAAATGCATTTAATTATTGGTATGTAAACCACACTCCTCCTTAATTCCCCCAAACCTAGTGTCTCTTCCTTTATTCAATTCTGTTTCAGGACGACTTGAGTGCCAATCCCCAATAGTGGAATATCCCTTTAAAAAGAGGGGGTGTTGAGGTAAGTTATTCTCTTCCATGTAGTAAAACATATCTTTCGTAGTCCACTTTAAAAGTGGTCTTAGAGAAAATCTATTTCTGATAATATCGATTGATTTCATCTTGCTTCTATTATTTGTTTGTTGGCCGCGAACGCCGCTTGCCCAGCAACATATCGAATATTTTTCAAAAGCTTTTTCTAAAGGATCTATTTTTCTGATTTTATGATATTTATCGAGGTCTTCTGGTTTATCACTTTCCCAAAGTTTTCCATATAGCGCTTCCATTCTTGCAGGAGAAATTTCACTTTGTAAGATTTCAATATTCAAAGAAAGTTTTTTAATGATTTCATCTGCATATTTATATGTTTCTTTAGGTAGGTAACCAGTATCAATCCAAAATATTTTCACTTTATTTTTAAAAGTTGATTTCTCAATCATGCTTAATAAGACAGAGGATTGGATCCCAAAACTTGTTGTAAATGCAAACTTATTTTTAAAATTTTTGTAGGCCCATTCAATAGTTTCTAATGGATTCATATTTTCTATATGTACATTATGTGTTTTTAAATTTGATTCGAGTTCATTAATTAATTTATCTGGCATTTTAAATTTGAATTAGAGGACTGAAGAATTATTGCGCCCGAATTTAAAATTATTCGTTTAATTTAATTATAGCTCTAGGCCTATATATAATGATCATGAATCTTAGAAAAAAACCAATAGTAATAGTTGGATCTGGTTTCGCTGGAATTAACGCTGCCTTAAATTTAAAAAAATTTAATCTAAATATACCTATAATAATTGCTGATTCTCAATCATCATTTATTTTTAAACCACTCTTGTACGAGGCTTTAAGTGGAGAAATTAAATCGTGGGAAGTTGCTCCTGATTTAGAGGCAATATTTTCGAATTCAGGGGTTACTTTTTTAAATAATGAATTATGCGAAGTGGATTTTTGTAAGAATATTTTAAAATTTAAAGATAACTTAGAAATCGAGTATGAGTATCTTGTCCTTAGCACAGGATCATCACATAATAGTTTTTCTATTAAAGGTGTAGATGAATTTTGCTATTTTTTTAATGACATAAATGATTTAAATAAATTAAAAGTTTTTCTTGATAAAGAATCAAATTCTTTAACTAAAGAAAATTTATTTATCATTGGGGCGGGTCCTTCAGGAATTGAATTAGCGTGTAAGCTAAGTGATTTATATGCTCATAAATTTAATATTCAAATTATTGAAAAGTCGCGCGAAATTTTAAGTAAAAATAAGGTATTTAACCGTGAGGAAGCAGAAAAAGCTCTCAAAAAAAGAGATATTAAGATTCTTTTTAATACAACAGTTGATGAAATCACCGAAAATGAAATACAAATAATAGATCAGTCATGTAAAAAAAATAAGTTAGTTCACTCTGGAATTATATGGACTGCTGGAGTTAAACCTAATTTACCTAGGATTAAAAATGATGTATTTAAATCTTTTGGCAAACTTGTCATCAATGAATATCTTCAAATGAAAGAATTCAACAATGTATTTGCACTGGGAGATATTTCTACTTTAGAAGGTGCAGAACCTTTGCCAAAGACTGCTCAAGTGGCAATGCAACAAGGTAAGCATGCTGCAAGTAATTTAAATTTATTAATTAATAAAAAGGAATTATTGCCTTTTGAATTTAAAGATAATGGAGAAATGATTAGTTTAGGATTAGGTGAGGCATCTATCTCAGCACTGGGTATAACTCTTTCTGGTAAATTTGCTTTTGAGCTTAGAAGATTAATTTATGCTTCTAAAATGCCTATCTTTGAAAAAAGTTTCAAATCAGCGGCATCATGGCTGATAGATAAAAAATCATTTTTTTCCAAGATAATTATTAATAGTTGATATTGATAAATTAGAATATTTGAATAAATATTTATAGTTATATTTAGATAAGGAAGGTTTAATATGAATTTGTTTTTTTTCTTAAGTAATAATCACGATGCATTGATAACAGTATTTGTTTTGTTGTTATCGATCATATTATTCATCAAGAATACAATAGCTCCTGAACTAACTGGTTTATTATGTGTTGCTATTTTCATAGCAACTGGTGTATTAACTCCTCAAAAGGCTTTATCTGGATTTGGAAGTCCATCTTTAATCACTTTAATGGGTTTATTTGCAGTCTCATCTGCTTTGTTTAAAAGTGGCGCACTTGATAGGGTTAGGGAATTAATTGCTTCCGATAATATAAGAACTTCAAGAAGATTTATTGCTTTTTTAACTTTTCTAATAGCTCCTATTTCTGGAATTGTGCCGAATACACCAGTAGTAGCTTCATTATTGCCATTAGTTGAAGGTTGGTGTGAAAGGAGAAATATTTCACCATCAAAGGTACTTTTGCCATTATCTTTCTCAACATTATTAGGTGGCACAATTACACTCTTAGGAAGTTCAGTTAATCTACTAGTCAGTGATATAAGTCAACAACTCGGATATGGTTCACTTGAATTATTCAGTTTTACCTCAATTGGGATACCTGTTTGGTTAATAGGAACTACATATATGATTTTAATCTCAGATTCTTTACTCCCAGATAGGGGTAAAGGTAATGAGTTTTCAAATAATGGAAATATGAATATTTACTTTACGGAAGTAACTATTCCAAATTATTCAGAACTTGTAGGCCAGTCATTAAGGAATAGTAGATTACAGAGAAGGTTTGATGTCGATGTTCTTGAGCTACAAAGGAACGGCAAAGCAATATTACCCCCTCTCGCGGATAGGAAGATAGAACCTGAAGACAGACTTTTAATTCGTGTTACAAGGTCAGATTTATTGAGATTAGAGCAGGAGCATACTATCGTTTTGGCTGAGAGAGTAAGAAAATTACAAGATGGCAAACAAATATCATCAGATGAAGGGACAAAAACATTTGAAGCCCTCCTACCAGCTGGGTCTACATTGGCAGGTGCTAGTTTAAGAGAACTGAGATTTCGTCAAAGACATAATGCTACGGTACTGGCTTTAAGAAGAGGACAACAAACTGTTCAAGAGAGGTTAGGACAAGCGGTTCTCAGAGCAGGAGATGTCCTTTTATTACAAGCACCTTTAGATTCAATTAGAGGTCTACAAGCTTCAAATGATCTTCTGATTTTAGATCAAGTTGAAGATGATTTGCCGTCTTTAAGAAAAAAACCTATAGCAATAGCAATTGCTATAGGCATGATTATTTTACCTTCAGTTTCAGAGGTGCCTTTAGTGGGTTCTGTCCTTTTAGCAGTTATAGCAATGGTAGCTTTTGGCTGCTTACGCCCCGCAGAAATTCAAAGGTCAATTAGATTAGATGTCATATTATTGTTGGGATCTCTCTCAAGTTTTAGTGTCGCAATGCAAGTTACTGGTTTGGCTGATCTTATCGCATTAAATTTGAATTTTTTACTTGATGGTCTTTCTTTATATTTTGCTTTATTAGTCATCTTTATCTTTACTGTCATTCTCACTCAATTTATAAGCAATGCTGCTTCAGTAGCTTTAATTTTGCCAGTGGTAATTGAATTCTCCTCTACTTTAAATATTGCACCAAATGCTTTAATTTTGACTGTATTATTTGGAGCGAGTCAATCTTTTCTGACTCCAATGGGATATCAGACAAATCTTATGGTTTATGGTCCTGGAAGATATAGATTTTTTGATGTTGCTAGATATGGAGTAGGATTAACTATTATTATGTCACTTACTATTCCTGCTTTAATAATTTTCAAGTTCATTTAATCTTAGACCTTAAAAGTGCAATTAAATCAAACAATTTATAACTTAAAAGATTCATACAGGAAATTAACTATCCCTCAATTTACAATTGTTACTGGATTAGTAATTATTTTTTTTGGGACAATAATTATTAGCTCACCTATTTGTTCATCACAAAAAGTAGGTCTTTGGGAAGCTTTTTTTACTGCCACTTCTGCTATTACAGTCACTGGATTAACAATTATTGATATAGGTAAAGATCTGACAATTCTAGGACAAATATTTTTAGCTTTAATGTTGCTTGTTGGAGGTTTAGGATTAATGGCTATTACCACTTTCTTACAAGGTTTTGTAGTTAAGGGTGCGAAATTAAGAACTAGATTGGATAAGGGCAAAACACTTGATGAGTTTGGAGTTGGCGGTATTGGGAGAACTTTTAGAAGTATCTCTATTACTGCAGCAAGTATTATTTCTTTAGGTTCATTTATTCTTTATTCATTCGGATTTGTTGATATCAAAAATCATGGTGAGAGATTATGGGCATCAATATTTCATAGTATTTCTGCTTATAATAACGCTGGTTTTTCTCTTTGGAGTTCAAGTCTTTATGAGTACCGATCAAATGTTTTAGTTAATTTAGTATTTATTTGCTTAATTATTTTAGGCGGTCTTGGTTGGAGAGTTATTGATGATCTTTGGAATAATCGAAAAAATCTTCAATATCGTAAATTAAGTCTTCATAGTCGATTAGTAATAAGAACTACTTTTTATTTAATATTATTTGGCTCTTTAGGATTTTTAATTACTGAATCTCTGTTAAATGGTCTTTTTTTAAATAATCTTAACTTTTTCCAAAGGCTTTTAGCTGCCTTATTTGAGACTGTGAGTGCCAGAACAGCAGGTTTTACTAACTATCCTATCTCCTTAGATTCTATATCTGATACTGGTCTTTTGTTATTAATGACTTTGATGTTTATTGGAGCGAGTACAGGAGGTACAGGAGGTGGAATTAAAACTACAACATTTATGGCATTAATGGCTGCGACAAGATCTACCTTGCGTGGTCAGAAGGACGTTATTATCAGCAATAGATTAATCTCAGATAAAGTTATATTAAAAGCTGTTGGTATAACTGTTGGTTCATTATTATTTGTTCTTTTGATGGCGATGCTTTTGAGTACTACAAATACTTTTATTAATAAAGAGAAATTTACTTTTTTAGAAATGCTATTTACTTGTATTTCAGCTTTTGCGACTGTCGGTTTTGATATCGGTTTAACAAGTAAATTAAATCATTTTGGACAAATAATATTGATTATTGGTATGTTCGTAGGAAGGCTTGGAATCTTACTGTTCTTAAGTGCTGTATGGGAAGCTCTTTACAAGAGTAGAATGGATAAGCAAAAAAGAATTGGTTATCCGAAAGCTGATCTTTACGTTTGAAGAAGATTTATTATGTCTGATTGGTGGCAATGGTCTCCCAAAAAAGAAAATGAGGCTCTTACTTTCGCTGTTGTTGGAGTTGGCAGATTTGGGACTGCTGTTTGTAGAGAACTTATTAGTAATGGAGCGGATGTGCTGGCTGCAGATTATTCCGAGAAAGCAATTGATGATTTAAGGCAGCTAGAACCCACAATAGAGGCCAGAGTAGTAGATTGTACTGATGAAGAATCAATGAAGGAGTCTGGAATACTTGAGATGAATACTTTGGTTGTTGGGATAAGTGAGCCTATTGAAGCGAGTATTACTACTACACTAATAGCAAAAGATAGTGAAGGGACTAAGGTTAGAAGAGTCATAGCAAGAGCTACAAGTGATTTGCATGAGAAGATGTTAAAAAGAGTAGGGGCTGATAAAGTTGTATTCCCATCAAGAATGCAGGGTGAAAGATTAGGTTTAGAACTTGTTAGGCCAAATTTAATTGAAAGATTAGAATTAGATAACCAAACTGGTATTGATGAAATAACTGTCCCTGAAGATTTCATTGGAAGATCATTGAGGGATTTAAATCTTAGAAAAAATTATTTAGTTAATGTTCTCGCTGCAGGGCCTGCTGAACAGTTAACAGTTAATCCTCCTGCAAAATATATCTTAGAGAGAGGACATGTGCTCGTTGTAATGGGGTTGATGGAAGATTTATCAAAATTACCTCAAAATTAATTTTCTAATTATCTGAATTTTTGTAATAACGTATTCTTTTAGGCGCTCCTTTAAGCCTTTTAATACTTTGATTTTCAAGAGAATGTCTAAAGGAATCAGTATTTGAATGTGAGGATGGAGCTTTGCCTTCTTTCACTAAATAATTGTTTACTCCTTCTTGTATCAGAACTTTTGCCATATTACTTACTGTCCTAGACTCCTCTTCAGCTAATAATGCTAGTTGATCACATAGGTGTTCAGGAAGAACAACTTGAATTCTTGGGGATTTAGGCTTGCCATTGGTTGAATTTTGGCGAGTTGCCATGAGTAAGAGATCTTAACTGTTACTTATAAGTATACACAGTTAGTCAAGGATAGTATCTTTGTGTATAATATCATCAGGCTCAAATAGCTTTTACTTTTACTTTTTTGTGTTCGAAGATCATGAAACAATCAATCAAGCTAAATTCTGAAAAACGACTAATTATGAATCAAAGAAAAAAAAGTGTGATAAATTCACGAAATAAAATTCAAAAAAGTAGCGATGTCTTAATTTCTGCTGTAATAAGTCCTTATTTATTAACACATCTTCATCAAACACTTCAAAAGTCTGAGTTGATTTCTAAGCAAGAAGGACGATTATCTCATGCTGCAAACTTTGCAAAGTTAAGAAAAGTTTTATGTCTTGATGCAAGAAGTATGGAAGATGCCTCAGCAAAAGAAATCCAAGATCCTGATAAAGATTTATACATAAATAATAATAGTAAGCAAAATGCCGCCTGAAGGAATATTCTATTAAGTGAATTGGATAAAATTAATGACATCAAATGCTGAAAAACTTTATAACCTCATTTCAGAAGATGCGGAAAAAAAACAAAATTTATTCAGGATTGCCTTAACAAATCCAAAAGCAGCTTTAGATCAGATTTGTAAAATAGGTAAGGAATCAAATCTTAATGTTTCTAAAGAAGAAGTTATTGAATATCTAAGTACTCTAGATGATCTGCCTACGAAATTATGGCTTATTAAGGTCAGGGGAGGTTTGTAAAATGGATCTTTCAGGAATATTATGAATTGGCTTAACTCTTTTGTCATAGCCACCTCCCCCTGCCAAAGTCCAAAAAAACCAATAACTAGGTATTGCCAAACCTGCGGCAATAAATATTGCTACAATTTGTTCTAATCTTTTCATGATTTAATTTTATTCCACTTTTTCTTTTTTGTAATAAAAAAGATATCATTTTATTTTTGTATTTTTTAAAAGTGATTAGATTTGATAAGGTTAGTAAAATTTTTCAAACAGATATTGTTCTTAAGGATATTAATTGGGAAATTAAAAAAGGTGAAAAAATAGGTCTTATAGGTTCCAATGGATCTGGAAAAACTACTCAATTAAAGATCTTAATGGGAGAGTTGGAACCTACAACTGGATCTATAGTAAAAGAGGGCGAAATTAAAATATCTTATTTAAAACAGGAATTTGATGTTAATTTGAATAGAAGTGTGAAAAAAGAACTAGAGAGTGCATTTAGTGAAATTCAATTGGTATCTAAAAAACTTATTGAAATAGAAAATAAGTTGAAAATATTTGCAAATTCTGAAAATACAAATCAATTAAATTCTTTAATAAGAGATTTAGATGTCAACCAAAGAAAGTTTGAATCTCTCGGTGGATATAAAATTCAATCACAAATAGAGAAAATATTGCCAAAACTTGGATTTTCAAGTGCGGATGCAGAAGATTTGGTTCGGAAATTTTCAGGTGGATGGCAAATGAAGATTGCTTTAGGGAAAATAATGCTTCAGGAACCTGATTTGCTTTTATTAGATGAACCAACTAATCATTTAGATTTAGATACAATTCGATGGCTTGAAGATTATTTGTCATCTGTAAAAACCTCAGTCATTCTGATAAGTCATGATCGTTATTTTATTGATAAAGTTTGCAATAAAATTGTATCAATTGAAGATGGTAGATCTAATTCATATAAAGGGAATTACTCTTTTTATTTAGAAAAAAAATTACTTGATCAAGAATCTCAAAATAAGGCTTATCAAATTCAACAGAAACAGATTGAGAGTCAATTAAAGTATATTGAGAGATTTAGAGCTAGTGCGACTAGAAGTAGTCAGGCAAAGAGCAAAGAGAAGCAATTAAATAAAGTTGAAAGGATTATAAATCCTATTAAAAAAAATAAAAGCCCTGTATTTGTTTTTCCTCCTTGTCCTCGTTCTGGGCAAACAGTTTTAAAAATCAAAAATCTTTCTCACTCTTTTGAGAATAAGATTATTTTCTTTGAATCCAACTTAAAAATTCTTGCTGGAGAAAAAATTGCACTTTTAGGTCCTAATGGTTCAGGAAAATCGACTCTATTTAATCTAATCATAAATAATTTAGAACCTGAAATTGGCGAAATTACTTTGGGTAAATTTAATGTAATAACAAAATACTATCAACAAAATCAAGCAGAAGCTCTTGATAATAATGAAAAGGTTATTGATTTGATTTTTAAAAATGAGCCTAATTGGACTCAGCAAAAAGTAAGAACTTATTTAGGTGGATTTGGTTTCTATAAAGATTCTGTTTTTAAAATAATAAGACAATTGAGTGGAGGAGAAAAAGCTAGATTAGCTTTGGCTCTTATAGTTATGAAACCAAGTAATTTTCTACTTTTAGATGAACCAACTAATCATCTTGATCTTCCATCTAAAGAAAATTTAGAAGTTGCTCTTAAAAAATATAGTGGGACAGTGTTCTTTATATCGCATGATAGATATTTTATATCGAAAGTTGCTAATAGAATCATAGAAATAGAAGATTACAATTTAGCTTCCTATAATGGTAATTACCAGTATTATTTAAAAAAAAAATTAAAACATAAAAATAATTTTGATAAGTAATTATTCTTATTTTTAGGTCCTATAAGTATTATTTTTTAAAAAAACTTTACATTCTATTAGGCAAGATCACTCATTTATCTTTACATAATAAAGCTCATTTGATTAATCTAATTACTACTTAATTAATTACATAAAATGTTTAATCAAAAAGATGATTATACAAAAATAAATTCTTTGAATATTGATCCGATTGATAATTATTTTGAGTGTATTGCAATGTGCGATATTCAAGATGGAAAATGTATTTCTAAGTGTGTAGAAATTCTTAGAGAAAATGAGAATTGAAGTTTTTTAATTTTTAGGTAAATTTCTAATATCTATAGGTTTTACTTTTATAGTTATTAATTTATTATTTCTCCTAAGTAATATATTTAGATATTTCTTAATTCCATTATTATTAATTTCATTAACAACATCATTAGAACTAATAATTGATTTTTGATTAATTTTTAATATGAAATCATTTTTTAGGATACCATTTTTATCGGCTGGACTTCTTGGTACAACATAATCTACTTTGACATTCATTTTATTAGTTTCAAAATTAAATTCATTTAACAAGCTAATACCAATCATGGGATGTATCACTTTTCCGGTTTTGATTAATTCTTTAGCAATTTTTTTAGCCTTATTAATTGGTATCGCAAAACTTAAGCCTGCCCCTGGACCTGATCTAATCAAAGTATTAATTCCTATTACTTCACCACTACTATTAAGTAATGGTCCTCCTGAATTTCCTGGGTTTATGGCAGCATCCGTTTGAATTAAATCGAACTTTTTATCATATATTCCTAATTGAGAAACGTCTCTGTTGAGATTACTAATGATTCCAAGTGTAACAGTATTATCTAGGCCAAAAGGATTCCCAACTGCAATTGCCCAATCGCCAACTTTAATTGTATTTGAATTACCTAAGACTGCTTTAGGCCAAGGCCCTTTGCCATCGAGTTTAATTACTGCTAAGTCCGTTAGTAAATCTTTCCCTATAACTGATCCTTTGAATTTCCTTCCATCCGAGAGTCCAACTATTAAATCTTGGGTGTTATTTATGACATGCGCGTTTGTTATTACTAATCCATCATCAAAAATGAATCCACTACCTTGACCCTTTTCAATCCTTTGCTTCAACTCATATGGAAATCTTAAGCCAAATATACGTTCAAAATAAGGATCTAGTTGAATTCTAGAATCGTCAGGAAAAGTTCTTTGCCTAATGATTCTTTGAGTATCAATAGTAACTACTGAAGGTCCAGATTTATCAATCGCATTAGTAATAAAAGATGAATTAGATTCACCATAAATTTTATTTTTAACTTTATCTAATAATGGTGATGATATAGCAGAGTGATTAATTGTTATGCCCGCAATCAAGCTTGAAGCAAAAAGTATTTTCAGGTATTCATTTGTAGATTTCATATGTCTTGAAAAGGTTTTTTTAGAAAAAAAATTTAATTTCACAAAAAAAATATATGGTTGATTATTTATTTATTAATAATAAGCTAAAAAAACACAATTAATTAAAATTATCTAAATTGTTTTTTTCAGGCTAGTATATGTAAAATACTAAAGTATCTTTATTAATAATAAGAGATGACAATTTTATTTCCAATTATTTATGCTTGCGCTTTATTATTTCTTATTTGGAAAGCTTTTAAAGTCATGTCTACTGGTTGGGGTGCTTTTGACAAAAATAAGAAACAGTTTTTTACAACACCAAACAATAACAAGAAATATACTATTCATCCAGAATTACTTGATAAATCAGGAAATATCACTGATGAAGAATTGCTAACTGTTAGATTCTCAAATGATACTGACTCAACTCTTGAAAAGGGACAAGGGACAACAAAAGATTAAATCAATTGCACTGTTAATTTAAGGAGAACCAATTGGAACAAAGAACAAAATTAGTCGCCTCTGTAATAAGATCACTCAAATTACCTCCCCGATTTCGATTAAGGATGCTAAAAGAAGATCCTATGAGGTTAGAATTAAGCTTAACTCCTTCTTATGGGAAAGAACCAATAGTAGTAGGTTTGGTAGAATCATTGGATTTAGTAGCTAGAAGAGACAGAGAGGGAAGGATTCCTAGGGATTTACCTGGTACATGGGACTGGACTGTTAGACATGGGAAGGTAAGTACAGGAGGTTGGAATCCTTTTTTGAAAGAGGCTTTGCAAACTATGTTTGAGACTGGTTTGCCTGCAATAATATATGAAGAATTAACTGGAGATGAATATAAGCCAGTGGATGGATTGAAGCACATAAAATAATTCATTAAATAAAATTGCATATAAAGTACAATTAAACGCTATGATATTGATGGATTTATTATGTCTACTATGAATGAGGAGAATGAAACCAGATTTGGTTTTGTAAATTTTGCAGAAACCTGGAACGGAAGAATGGCTATGATGGGGATATTGATTGGTTTGGGAACTGAATTAATAACAGGCCAAAGTATCTTAAGACAAATTGGTATTGGTTAAGAAAGACTTTGAATAAGTCAAATTATTTTATTTCTTCAGCTTCCACTTCTATTATATTATCACTTGGTGTTTTTGATATCTCACTTTTTATTTGATTGTTTTCTAAAGATGTTCCACAATAAATGCAATTATCATTGTTGCCTAATATTGTTAAACCGCAGTTAGAACAAATTTGAGTATTTGTTTTTAGGGAGTTAAAGACTAATAGTCCTACTATAAAAATTAGTAATGGAACTAAAAATATAAGAAGAAAAATATTTCCTATAAAATTTAGTACAAAATTGAGTCCAAAAATTGGAATAATTAAAAGAATTATAATTACATATGTAAAAAAATTTTTGCTCATTCTTATTAATTAACCCTAGTATTTTCTTCGATATTTGTATTTTTGTTTTTCAATAACTGAAGACGTAGCAATAACAACGCTCCAACATTGACCAAAATACAATATTACTCCCAAAAGCCAAACCCATAAAGTTAATACTAAAAAACCACCTATGAAGCCATAGGCTTGGAATCTAACACCAAGCGAAAGTATACTTTTACTTACAGCTAAATTTAAGGTAGTTAATAATATGCCAATTAGTAGTGATCCTGGAATCAAAGGTTGTAATGGTACTTTTCGGCTTGGTAAGAGTGCTTGAAGTAGCAAAGCCATAAGTGAAAAACCTATTAAGGGAACTGCAAATTGACCAACTTGTAAGACAGGGATTTTTAATAAGACATTTGTTACTAGGCTACTAGAGTTTGATAAATCTTCTAGCACTGCACCGGGAATCATTCTCAAATTTGCACTTATTTGATCAAGAACCATAAGAAAACCAATAAAAAAAACAATTAAAAAGGCTTCTACTCTATTGCGTAAAAATTTTGATGCTTGCTCTCTCCATGGTGAGAAACTCTTTTTTGAGGGTAATGCATCTTCCCATAACCTATCGGCTCCTCGTTGTAGAGATAAATAAGCATTCCCAGCAGTAAATAGTAAAAACATCGCGCCTAAAATACCTGCACCAAAACCTTGATCAATTAATTTGAAAAGAGTAGTTTTCACCAAGTCAACTACCGAAGGAGGTAATATTTGCGCCGCAATTTCAATTATTTTTTGATCTAAACCCTCTTGTTTTCCAAGGAACCAAGATGCAATTGATAAAGATATTAATAATATGGGGAAGAATGATTGAAGTGCGTAATATGCAAATGCAGCACTTAAATCTACACAATCTGATTTAGTCCATCTTTCACAGGCGCCCCATAAACTTTTGAGAACCCATCTGATGTTGTATTGTATATAAATTCGTCTCAACTATTTAAACCAAATATCTATTATTGTATCGAAAAAGAATTATTTGCAAATGTTTAATCAACATTAACTAATTCTTGATTAATAAATTTCCCCAAGGTTTTAAATCCTTTATATTTTTTTTAGTTCTTCCAGCTATGAGTGGAAAATTTACGTTAGTTAAATCCTCTCCCTTATTTAAATCACATGGATTGATCTCTAACCAGTCAATAATGCAATTAAGCTCTTCTAGGATTAACCATGCTGCTGCAATATCCCATATTTTTGGAGTAGCTTCTATGGCTCCAAAAGTTTGTCCCATTGCAACACTCGTAAGATTCAAACTTGATACTCCAAGTAATCTTATTTTCCCAGGAAATATTTCTTTTGGATTGATCTGCAAAATCTTAATTGATCGACTGCATAAAGATACGCATGAACTTTTTTCATAATTATTGTCGGGGCTTATTTTTTTATTATTTAGCCATACTCCTTCTCCTTTTATAGCTATAAATGATTTCTTTAAAGTAGGAATTATGAGGAATGATGTTTGTGGCTGACCTTTTACAAATCTTGCAACAGAAATTGACCAAAATGGGATACCTGCAGCAAAATTGGTTGTGCCATCTAAAGGGTCTACTATCCAAAAAGCCTCCCCATTAGGAATAGTTTTTTCTCCTTCTTCGCTTAGAACTCCTTCACTTGGGGCGATCTTTGAAAGTCCTTTTACAATTGTTTGATCACTCCATAAATCACAACTAGTGATTAGAGAACCATCTGCTTTATTAGTGGATCCTATATTTCCAAAGTCTTTTAATTGTCTAGTGCAAATAGATTCAAATAATACATTTAACTCTTCTAATTGTTTTTTACTTAATTTATTTGTTGAGTTTTCCATTTTATTATTATGCATTTTAATAGTCGCAAAGTGGATTAATTTGATTTTTATTATCACTTTTATTAATTAGACAATCTGTATTTATGCTTTGAAAAGTTAATCTCTCTAATCGATCTAAATTGATATTGTAGTTATAAATTGAATTAATATTTTTTGAACTGGCATTGCTTAATTCTTTTTGTCTAGTTAAAACATCTTTTAAAGTTGATATACCAACTTCATATCTTAATCTTGCTAATCTTAAAGACTCAGTCGTTGATAACACTTCTTTCTTAGTTGAAATGATTTGCTTTTCAAATTTTCTTAAATTTAAATATGTTTCACTAATATTTTTTTTAAGTACATTTTCTAAATTTTTATATTTAAATATATCTGCTTCTGATTCAGATTCTTTTGCTTTAGCAGAGTTTTTATTTTGATTTCCATCAAATATGTTCCATGAAAAATTTAGGCTTATAGTATTTGAGTAAGTAGATGCACTTTTTTTAGGATCAATTTCTGTTGCAAGAGTACTGCCTCTGGAAAATGAGCTTGTTAATGCATTACTTAAATAGATAATCGGTTTGTTTGAATTTTCAAAAATTTTCGCTTGATTATTCTTGATATAGCTTTGTAAGTTTAAATTTTTCAAAGAAAAACTATTAGCAATCCCCTTTTCAATATTATTTTTTAATGAATGATTCCAAAAACCTAATAATTTTTGTTCTTCTATAATTTCTATTTCTGTTTCTAAATTGATATTCAAGATCTCTTTTAGAGAAATTTTATCAATTTCTTTTTTTGTTTTTTTCTCCTCAAGAGACTGTTTATCTCTAGCTAATTGTGCTTTTGCTTCTAGAACATCAAATTCTGTACCAATACCTGCTTCTAATTTAGCTTGTGCATCTCTAAGGCTTTTGTCAGACAAATCTACTGCGAAAGTTGCATTATTTACCTCTGCTATAGATTTTTGATATGAGTGGTATCTAGATTTAGCTTCTTGAATTAAGTCATTTTTCTTAATCTCATAATTATTAATAGCTATTTTTAAGTTTTTTTGAGCAGAATCTATATCAGGTACCCTTGTAGGATTAATTAAATCCCATCTTATAGTTAAAGCAGGATTAAGTTTAAATTGAGAGCTTTTAGTATTTACTTTATTACTATTGTAAGTTTTCCCATAAAGATATTGTGGTAAACCACTAGCGCTAAGGTCTATGGAAGGATATTTTTTACCTAAAGAACTTGTATAATTAAATGATGCTGATTGAACCATTTTTTTTAAAGATTTGAGTTCAAAATTTTTATTTTCTAGTATTTCAGATATTTCTTTGAATTTTACAAGTCTTTTGTTTACCATTTTTTCTATATTAAAATCTTCCTCATTTACCAAATCCTTTGATCTACCTTGATTCGCTGGGAATATTAAAAATAAAGGTATCAATAAAGAAATATATATGTTTTTATTAAGCATGGGTAACTATTTTTTTCGTTGAGGATATACCAATTAGATTATTTATAATATCATTTGCATCATAGACAACGTGAATTTCAGTATTAAGTTCTTTCTCTACTTCTGAGATTTTTTTGTCATCTAAAAATAAGTCACTATTAATTTTTAACATCATAGAAGGTATAAAAATTATTTCGCCAAGTTCTTTATTCTTTAAACCATATATAAGATCTTCGCCAGTAAGTAATCCAGTTACTACTTGATCTTGACCCCAGTAGATACTAGGTAATCCATAAAGATTAATTTTAAGTCCATCAATTTGATTTAACTTGTCGCTGAATGGTTTTAATGCTTCGTAAACTAATTTTCCAACTATCCAGCTAACGCACCTTTTTTTATATATTTTTTTTGGTAATGATTCTGTTTTTAATTCTAAAATTTTGAGAAAACTTCTGATTGTCCCAACACCGTTAGACTCTTGTGGTAAATTTTCATAGCTTTTAAACTGTGGCAGATTCATACCAGCAATTAAATACCATTCATCTGCTAGCCAGCAGAATCTAGTTTTTAGGTTTTTTTTAAATTCCTTTTGGATTAATTCAATATCTTTGATTATATTCTTGGCATATTCTTTGTTGACAGCTAAAAGTCCGTCGTTCTCAGGGCGGAATCTTGTTAGTCCTACAGGTACTATGGCTACAGATAAAACAGTTTTTTTCTTCGGATTATGAAATTTAGAGAGTTCTAAAATTGATTTTTTAAGAATGCTTCCATCATTAATTTCAGGGCATACAACTATTTGAGCATGTATTTGTAATGAGTTTTGTTCGAACCATTCAATTTGATTGAGAATCTCTCTTGCCCGCTTATTTTTAAGTAATTTTTCTCTAGTATCAGGATTTGTAGAATGGACTGAGACATATAGTGGTGAAAGCCTTTGAGTTGATATTCTCTTCCAATCTTTTTCATTTAAATTAGTTAGTGTGAGGTATGAGCCATATAAAAAACTAAGCCTGTAATCATCATCTTTCAGATAGAGGCTTTTTCTTTTCCCTGGTGGTTGTTGATCAATAAAGCAAAAAGGACATTGATTATTACATTGTTTTAATGAGTCAAATAATGCCTCCTCAAAATTAATACCCAAATTTGAATCATAATCCTTTTCAATTTTTATATTATGAATGGTTTTATTTCGATCTAAAATAGATATTTCTAATATTTCTTCACTGATTAGGATTTGATAATCAATCAAATCTCTTGGTTTGTGTCCATTTATGCTGATTATTGAATCTCCAGCTTCAAATCCTATTTCTTCAGCTATTGAATCTTTATCTATACTCTCTATTAATGCTGGTTGAATGTTATTGGAAGTATCAATTAAAATATTATTAGGATAACTAGTTTCTTTCCACACAGTCTTAAGGAGTAATACTTAACTTTATATATATTCTAAACTTTGATAAGACTCAAAGACCATAAATTATTTTTATTATGTTTAGTATGATTAATGAATGGAAATGCATTAATCAAAAATGTATAAACATTTTTATTTAATGTATAAAGATTATTTTTATTAGTTCCTTGAAAGAAGTAGTTACAAAAAATCTAAAAGAACTCACAGATAATCAATTATCAATTATTGATGATAATGCAACTTTGGAAAATACTTATTTATCTAAACCGACTTCTTTAAGATTTTGGTCTTCTTTTTTTGTAATATTACCAATATTTTTTCAAGCACCTTGGGTAAGGTACCAACCAATTTCAGCTCTTGCTTTTACTGTTGTAATAGTTTCTCTATCAATTTTCTTATACCTAAATTTTTCGCGAAAATTTGTAATTGTTGGTTCATTAATGTTGGGTGTAGCTGGTAGTTGGTTTGGTGGTTCTTTATTTTGGGGTTGGCTAAGCTCCCATCCAATATTACACATTCCTGTAGAAGCTGTTGCTTTACCTTTGGCGTTATTCGGTTTAAGAACTAAATGGAAAATTGGATCGAGTTTTTATATAGCTTCTTTATTCGGAACAGCTATGACTGATTTAGTGATTTTTTTTACAGGTATCATGGATCAGTGGATGAAAGTTGTTAATGCAGATCCTGATTTAGCGCCATTAATACTTCAGCAAACTTCTCAAACACTGATCAATTTTAAGCCAATTTTAATTATTTCTATAGCAGGATTAATACTTTGGTTGATCGCAAATTCTCTTTCTAAAAATGCATTAATTAATTCTTCAAACCAAAGATCTCTATTAGTAGCCAGTTATGTTTTACAAACAACTTTAATTGTTGATGGAATATTTGTTGTACTTGCATTAATCCAACCCTCTTTAAGTGGCTTAGTTTAATGTTAAGGGCACCATTCTCTAATCAATTAATAGAAAATAATAATTGGGATGTAATTGTAATTGGTGCTGGTGCAGCTGGTTTAATGACTTGTTTAGAATTACCTGATCATTACAATGTACTACTTTTAAATCGTAATACAAGCAAAAAATCATCTAGTAGATGGGCCCAAGGAGGTATAGCTTCAGTTGTCAGGCCAGAGGATTCTTTTGACTTGCATGCTCAAGATACCCTCCAAGCAGGGGATGGCTTATGTGATCCTGCAGCCGTAAAAATGCTAGTCGAGGAAGCTCCTATTTGTGTTGAAAGATTGCAAAAATTAGGAATGATTTTTGATACGAATTCAGATCAATTATCAACCACGCTTGAGGCAGCTCATTCTTGTAGAAGAGTTTTACATGTAAAAGATAGAACTGGCCGAGCTCTGGTTGAATTTTTAGAGGATCAGGTAGAGAATAAAAAAAATATATTACATTGTCGAGGTGTCAGAGTAACAGAGTTATTAACTATAGATAAAAACTGTAGAGGAGTTCAAGTTTTAGATGGCTCAAATCTTTATTGGATTCATTCAAAGGCAGTTGTCTTAGCAACGGGAGGAGGAGGTCATTTATTTACTAATACAACAAATCCAACTCAGTCAGCTGGAGAAGGTATTGCACTAGCGTGGAATGCTGGAGCAGCAATCGATGATTTGGAATTTATTCAGTTTCATCCAACTGCTTTAAAATTTTACGGTGCGCCTTGCTTTTTAATATCTGAGGCTTTAAGAGGAGAAGGTGCAGTTTTAGTAGATATTAATGGCAAAAGTCCTGTCGATCATCTTAAAGATGGAGATTTATCATCAAGAGATCAGGTGAGTAGAGCAATTATGCAGAATATGATTGAAAATAATATAGATCATGTAGGTCTGGATCTAAGATTTATTGATCCTCAAAAGATAATTAAAAGATTTCCAACAATTATTAATAGATGTCAAGAATACGGAGTTAATCCATTAGATGAGATTATTCCAGTAGCCCCAGCTGCTCATTACTGGATGGGCGGGGTCTTTACTGATTTAAAAGCTGCGTCTACTGTAAATGGTTTATATGCAGTTGGTGAAGTTGCATCTACTGGTGTTCATGGAGCTAATAGATTGGCTAGTAATTCATTGATGGAATGTCTTGTATTTGCGCGTAAAATGTCTTCTTTAGTTTTAGAGGATAATTATCCATTACAAGGTATAAAAAGAAGGTCTATAGAGACTAAATTCCCAATCTTTGACGACTCTATGAATAACAAAATATCTTTAAGAATAGATCTTTTGAGAAAATCATGTTGGAAGTATTTAGGAGTATCGCGCTCATACAAAGGGATGAAAGACTTCTTGGAAGAATTACATCATGAGGATTCTGAATTATCTAATAATTATCTTTTGAAAGCCATCAAAAATATTCCAATAAATGATTCAGTTAGATTCTCTGAACAAAATAGAAGAGCTTTGAATTTATTACTCGATCTTCAAAATAGGCATATTACTACGAATTTATTATTAAAGGCTTGTATTTTTAGAGAAGAAAGTAGAGGGGGTCATTTTCGCAGTGATTTTCCAGAAAAAAGTATTAATTGGAAATGTCATTCAAGACAATTTAAAAATAAAAATATCCAAAAACGTTTTACTTGAAATCTGCACTAAAAGGATAATTTGTTAATTCTGTTAATTGTTTTAGTTCCCTCGTTCCGCTATATATTTGATTATTTATTTCCCAAGAAGGAAAACCTTCAATTCCTTTTTCTTGACAAAGTTCAAATTGATTATTTTTACCATCTCTAGCGCATTCAACAATAGTTAATTCTTTTGAGGCTTCTTTACCAAAAAGCTCTTTTTGATCATGACAGTGCGGACACCAATAAGCGCTGTACATAACAATTCCTTTCTCAGTTAAGAATTTTGCAAATTTTATATTTTTGATAGAACTTTTATTTTTGATTATTGGAGATGTATTGTTAGAAGAACTTATATTGATGTTGGCATTAGCTGGATCTACTTGATTTGACCATATCAAACCGCTCAATAAGATAATAATAGTAATAATCGAACCTCTATAAAACATGGTTTCTCGGCTTTCAAATCTTGCTCCAATGATAGTAAGAATAAATATTAAAAATGATAAAATTGCTGAAAGAATACAAAAAAGACAAAAGGCTTCAATTTTGAAGAACATTATATTTAATAAAAGCAAGCTAAAGATTGATGCTCCTAAAGATATTAAGTAAATTAACCACCAAATAAATCTTTTGGCTCTTATCTTATTTGAGAATATATTTGATGTAAGTAGTAAACTTATCAATAATATCGTCAAATATGATATAAATCCCGCAAAAGAAAGAGGGATGCTAATCCGATCATTTTGAAATAATGTACCCCAAGGACTATTCAGCACAGTCTCACATCCCTCGTTAATGCCTGGGCATGAAAGTGAATTAAATAAACCCCAATTTTTAAGTGTAATTGAACCTGTATCAACAATTCCTATCGTACTTAAAATGGCAATTATTATTTTTGGCCATTTCAGATCTTTTTCTCTTTTAGTTGTCAATTTATTTAATGGCATCATTTTCGGTATTCAATATGTCTTATTTTAATATCTCAACTTAGATTGAATCTTTGCAAGATATTTTTACTAACTTTTTAAATTAATTTAATAGCTCTTAAAAGTTTGTCCAATACAAAAGCAGCTCCGAAACCAAGTCCTAGAAAAGCTAAATAATAAATAATGTTCATTGTTTTTTATTTTAAATTTAGCATCGAACTTAAAAATAAATAGTGATAGTTGAAATTCTTAATCTTGAATATATTTGTGATTTCTCCTAATACATTCTTCTGCTTTTTGTAATTCTCTTCCTATATATAAGGCATGATCAAACTTAGAGATTAAATCATTACGTTTTTCTGTTATTTCTATTCCAACTTCTTTAGCAGTATTACCTGTAAAAATTTGATTTAATTTTCTTTTTTCTTTTGAATCACACTCAATAGGTTTCTTTGTGATTGGATCAATTGCAATGCCCTCTCTATCAATATTATTTAAATAATGTTCTACAATTATCTGTTTTATTTTTAAATCAACCTTTATTATAAAATAACCAAGTGGATCAAGATTTATTTCTCTATTTGATAACTCTAGATCAATCAAATGGTATTTATTTTTTAAATCATCAGATTGCATTAGACAAATTTATTTTTAAAAACTTATTTATTAATATAATAAAACGATTACGTAAAAAATCCTTATTTGATATTGTTAGTCAAAATATTAATAATGGAAAATCATTTTAAATTAATTGCAAAAACATAATATAAATAAGTTACTTCTAACTTTGGTTTAAAAATCGTCGATATAATTTTTGCAATATGGTATCGATTCATTTTCTAGTTTAATTTGATTTAAGGTTTCTAGATTTGCTTTAACTATCCAATTATTGATTATATTTTTCATATCTTTGTTAAACCATTTGTGATAACTATTTGTACCTTTTGCTTGAAATCCTCTTCTTCTTTTATGATTACCCCCAGCTCCAGGATCAAAATATTTTATATTATTTTTAATTGCCCACTCTATAGGTTGGTAGTAGCATAACTCAAAATGTAAGTTACTTATATCTTCTGAAGCACCCCAATATCTCCCCCATAATCTTTCTTTATTACTAATGCACATCGACATGGCTATTGGATCTTTAATCAGATTTTTACAAGCAGAAAATATTACTATATTATTTTTGTTAATTAAAGAATTCTTAAAAAATTCATATGTAAGATATTTGCTCCCCCAAACCCCCCATCTTAAACAATGTTTTTCATAAAAAAAATACATTTTTGAAAGTATATTTTTATTTATTTGTTCTCCAGTAAAAGTTTCGATAAGAAGTGATTGTTTTAGAATTGATTTCCTCTCTTTTTTGATATTTTTTCTCTGATTTGAATTAAATCTAGATAAAAAGCCTTCAAAATCTTTTTCTTTAAAATTTTGCCATTCACTTCTAATGTTAAGCCATTCCCCATAACCTAGATTTTTTATTAATTGCCCCCAAGTTCTGTTGGCGTAAAGGAAATTACAGCTAAGTATATTATTTTTCTGCGCAAAATCTTCAATATTTTTTATTAAAATTTCGGTTATTTCAATTTTATTGGAATTAGTTTTATAAATAAATTGATATCCCTCTATTGGACTATATGGGCTCATTCCAATAAGTTTTGGATAATAATTTAAATTTAAATCTTGTGCTAATCTTGCGAATGATTGATCAAATATGAATTCACCGTAGCTATGGTTTTTTAAAAACAAAGGAGCAATAGCATTTAATTCATTATGCAAATAAGCCATAAAATATAATGGTTGCCATCCAGTCTCTCTTGAGACACTTTTTGAGCTCTCCAAATTTTTTAGCCAGTTATATTCATAAAATGGATTATTAAAATCTGCGAAAATTTCATTCCATTCATTTTCATTTATATCAGCTATTGAAAGCTTAACTTCAACTCTATAATTATGAATCATTTATTATTTATAACTACTATATCAATCTCTTTAACGCCTTGTGTAATGGATGAAGATTTCATTTGTATTTAATTCTTTCACTGATTTAATAATCCAATTTTGAGATCTACCATAGTTATTTTGCTTTGATAATGGTGGTATCCATGAAAATTTACCTCCAATAATCTTTGGGACAATAGTAATTTTTATTTCATCAATCAAATTTTCTTGAATAAAAGCATTTATTAGTTTTGTTCCACCGAGTAAACCGATATTACTAATTCCCTCTTTTTTTATTAACTTTAATGTTTTTTCCCAGTTTCCAAGGAAAGAAAATTCTTTTTCAAAAAAATAATGATTCTTATTCTTATTTGAGTTATTTGAATTTATTAACCATCTTTTTATGGGTTGTTTAAAGTATAACCATTCTTTAGAAAAGTTATTGATATTGCCTGCAACTATTGATACTGGTTGTTTAGTAGATATATAATTATTTTCCTTGACTAAAAAGGTACTTTGATGAGCCTTGAGAGTTCCAGAGCCAAATATAGTCGCATCCAAATTTGACAAACATTCATTTAGTATTTTTTTATCTTCGTAGCTACCAAAATTAGTTGCATCCCCATCAGGGAAAGCAATTCTGCCATCTATAGAGGACGCAATGATTAGTTCTACTTTGGTTTGATTCAAACTTGAGTGACTAATTTATTTTCAAGATTAATTTGCATAGAGTTAGGAATACTTTGTTCTACGTATATTTCTGCAGCATTATTTGGACTCTCTTGTAACCTGATCTTATTAAGATTAGCTCCAAGATTTTTAATAGGTTTAGCTAATATATCAGCAATGTATAAAGCTATATTTTCACAAGTAGGTACACAATTTTTAAAGTATTCAATATCCTTATTTAAGAATGTATGATCAAGCTGTTCAACTATAAGATCATCAATAATAGTTTGTAGTGAAGGTAAATCGCATATCATCCCAGTCCTTGGATTTATTTTCCCTCTAACAGTCACATCAAGAAAATAATTATGACCATGGCCATTTATTCTGGCACATTTACCATATATTTTTTTATTTTCACTGAGTGAAATTTCTTCTTTTGCTAATCTGTGGGCTGCATTGAAGTGAGTTTGTACTGTTAATAAAGCTTCCATTTTTTTTCCGTAGTAGTCTGCCCATAAACTTGGGCTTTCGTAAAGTCTTAAAGCGGTTAATGGTAAATCATTTTTTAAACGATTCCAAATAACACTGACTAATGCTTCAGTAGTGGGGAGAGTGCCTTCATTTTTAGTAATATCAAATTCTGGCCAAACTTCATTCAAGAAACGAAAGTCTAATGGACCAGTAACTTTATCTTTTATAGAATGTTTTACATCCGAAAGATTTAAGACCATCCCATATTCGTCAAGTTCACCTCCCATTGAAACAATTAGTTCATAATTATGGCCATGTCCTGGAGCTAAGCTACATTTGCCAAATAGAGCTAAATTCTCTTCTGGGGTTTTTTCAGGTAACCAGTAACGATGACTAGAACTAAAGCAGGCACGACGAGTGATGACACATTCACGACCTTCTCCATGTTTTGATTTGGAATGAGTTAATGCCATTTTTGCCTTTACTAATACTATCTTAGAGTCTCAAATACAAATTTGTCTTTATGGAACAAAATTTCATCAATAGAATAAACAAATTATTGAGAGGAAGAAGTGTTTTCTTAATTGGAATGATGGCCTCTGGAAAATCAAAAACAGGTCCAAAGTTGGCAGAACTACTAAAGTATAAATTTATAGATGTTGATATTTTAGTCGAGAAGGTATCTAAGACATCTATTGAACTTATATTTCAAAAAGAAGGAGAAGATTTTTTTCGCCAATTAGAGACGCAATGTCTTCAGGAGATTATAAAGATACCTTCAACTGTAGTCTCAACTGGTGGGGGCATAATTCTGAGAAAAGAAAATTGGGGTATTCTTCGTCAAGGAATAGTAGTTTGGCTAGATATTAATCAAGAAGTAGCTTTAGAAAGATTAAAAATGCAAAATAATATAAGACCTCTTTTACAGGGCGCGGATCTTAAAAAAAAATATATTGATATTTTTAATTTAAGAAAGGAATTATATTCTCAAGCTGATATAAGAATTCAAGTTAAAAATGAATCTATTGAGGAAATATCAAATAAAATAATTTCTGAAATTAACAACAAGATAGGACTTAACTTGGATCAACCCTAACAGCAAACCACTTTATTACATATCCAGGCCTGATTTCCAACTCATAAGTATCTTCAAGCAAATTTAAAATCTCCTCTTTCTTTTCAAAGTTTACGTTCTGATTTATTGTTGATAAATCCACTTTTGTTAACCAATCTTTTAACCATTCTATTGCTTCTTCCTTATCTACTATTTTTTCTTCTTTCTCTGGTTCTAAAATAACAAAATGTTCTTCGGATCTTATTAATGGATTTGACATGTTAAAAGTTTTCTTTATTTTACTTCTTTTTATTTTCTTTAATTTAGTTTATGTTCCATTTGTAAATGCTTATGATAATTATGATGTAAAAGAATTTCTCAACAGAAGAGAAGATGCTTGGCCTAATTGGTCTTTGACAGATTTAAAATATTCTAATATCAAAAATGATTTAATTTATCCAAGTTGGTTTGAAGGTGATTGGGTAGTAACTTCTGAAAATGTAAACGATAGCTCAGAGGAAATATTGACTTATAGTGTCAATTTTTATAGAAATGAATCAGGAGAAATAATTGGAGATAGATCTAGGAACGCGGAGTCTATAGGTAAAGCTATTTTTGGTAATAGATTAAGAAAAGTAAAAAATGATCCAAAATCTTTTAATAATCAAATTACTTATTTAAGTGAAAATGAATTTATAGAATCTCGCATTACCCAAAGGACACAATTAAATGATAAAGATTTGTTTTTTGCGGATGAATTTGCAATACAAACCGTACATAATCCAGAAGCATCAAGAATTAATCAGGTTGAAATAATGAGTAAATTTTATAAATGTAATGAATTTAATTCAAATATCAATGAAATTAGTAATTCAGATATTTGCGGTACACAATATTTATCTACTTATGGATCTAAAGTTGGTGAAAAAAATATTAAAGCCATTAGTCAGAGTCAATATAAATTGACTTTTAAACATTTTGGGAAGAAGCGCTAAAAATTTTCTCTTCAATATTATCCCTCCATTGAAACAGATTTTCTAAATATGGATTATTAATAAATTCTTGGCATCCCTCTCCTGATAAAGAAGATCCTGAAGAATTTGGAAATTTTAAAAGAGATAATTGCGAAGCCACAGAGATATCGGCAATAGATAAACTATTCCCTATCAGGAAATTTTTATTGAGTAGTGCTTTCGATAATGATTCCAATATCTTTTGGAACTCAATATTAGATTTGTCAGATAAAAACAAATTGGATATATTATTCAAATTTTTAAAAGGAATGTTATCTATGATGCCTTTGATTGATGAAGGTATATCATCTGGAAGTAATGCCTCTCTTAGTTTTGGATTATCAAAAGCAGATTTAATTAAAGCTTTTTTACATAGGGATGCCATTGTAGTATCGGCCCAATCCTCTATTAATTTAGATTGAGCAAATAATATTGGATCTTCTGGGAATAACTTATTATTACTATTTTTTTTATCAATATATTCACAGATATTACTTGAGTCACTGATGATTTGATTATTATCATCAATAATTATTGGAAGTTGTTTTTGACCTGAAATTTGGAAAATCTCTATTTGCCCAATACCAGGTTTTACTTCTTCGACTCTATAAATTAATTTTTTAGCTTTGAGTGCCATACGTGTTTTTAAACAAAAAGCACTATGCCTGAATTGATATAATGTAATCATATAAATATAGTTTTTAAAAACTTAGCTAAAAAAGTATTCAATTTGTGGAGTTTATGGGCGAATTCTTTTCTAATGTTGCAAGATATCCAAAATATTTAATCTCAATTATTGTTGGAGGTTTGGTTGCACTCTTAGAACCATTATTTAAGAATATTAAAAATCCATATACTGCGGTTGGATTAATTGCAACTATTATTAGTGCATTTATTGCAATCTTTTTTCTCCTACAGGCAATGACAAATCCAAGTCAATTTTAAATATGATAAAAAATCGTCGTGTTGAAAAAGTTTCTTCTCTTTTAAAAAAAGAAATTAGTCTTATTATAAATTATGAATTAGAGGATGATTTAATTTCAGGAAACTTTGTTGCTATAACCAATATAGAATTAACATTAGATTTACAATTTTGCAAAATATTTGTAAGTACATCTGCTAGTGAAGAACTGAAGCTTCAAATAATAGAACAATTAAATTCCAAAAAAAATACCATAAGGCATTTCCTTAGTAAAAGATTATCAATGAAGAGAATTCCTGATTTAATATTTAAGAAGGATAAGGTTTTTGATGAAGGTATAGCTGTATTAAAGGTTTTAGATGAATTAAGGTTAAATAATAGTAATCAAAAAGAATCGATGAATGAGAAAAATGGAAAATATTGAATTCCCTTTACTTCATAAGAATATTGTGATTACAAGATCGAAAGATCAAATATCTGTAGTTAAAAATTTATTTCAAAGTAAGGGAGCAAAAATATTTGATTTACCTGCATTAATTATTGAATATCCAGATAACTTGGATCCTTTAGATGATGCTTTAAAAGAGATCAATGAATTTCATTGGATAATATTTACCAGTAGTAATGGGATCAAATTTGTTCAGAAACGTTTAAAAGAAAAGGGTTTATGTCTTAAAACCTGTACAAGAGATTTAAAAATTGCTGTTGTAGGCGAGAAAACATCACAAACTTTAAAAGATTTGGGAATTAAGGCAGACTATATACCTCCTGATTTTATAGCTGAAAGCTTGGTAATTAATTTTCCTATATCTGGCTATGGAATGAAAGTCTTGATTCCTAAAGTCCAATCAGGAGGAAGGAGTTTTATTGCGGAACAATTTAGAAATTCAGGAGCAAATGTTGTAGAGGTTGCCGCTTATGAATCCAAATGTCCTTTGTCAATTCCAAGCGAAACGGTTGAAGCTTTTAAAAAAAAATCTATTGATGCAATTATTTTTTCGAGTGGTAAAACCGTAAGAAATTCTGCGCATTTGCTAGAGAAAGAATTTGGTACTAAATGGCTAGAATTACTTAACAATATTAAAATTTTTTCTATTGGTCCACAAACATCTAATGTTTGTAATGAGATCTTAGGAAGAGTGGATAAAGAAGCAACTAAATATTCATTCGAAGGATTATTGGATATAACGATAGATTGTCTTTAATTTAAATATTGTTTTTGTAATTATTTTCAACAAGATCTCTGAATCTATCAATATTTGCTTGGAGTTCATTGGTGACCATTTTCCCTAAAATATTTTCTTCCATGATTCTTGCAATCATTCTTGGTAATTCATATGTAACAGATAAATCAACTGAAGTTTTATTTTCATTATCTTCAGAAAATATTACCGATCCCTTAGTAGGTAAGCCCCCTATAGATTCCCACTTCAGTTTTTGCATATCTATCCTTTCAGTAATTTGTGCTTTCCATTTGAATTTAAATCCATTTGCCGATAATGTCCATTCTGTAAGGTCAGGAAGAGTTGAGGTCTTTTGGTCAATAGTTTTAACAGATTCTATCCAGCTCATCCAAAGTGGCATTGAATCCAAGTCACTCCATGTTTTCCAAACATTAACCAATGGAGCATTTACAGTTGTAATAACATTATGTTCTAGCCATATTCCCATAGTTAACTAACAGCAAGATTTTTTGCTAATTCTACTTTCTTATTAAGAATGGCAGAAGCAGCTAAATGACCGCTCATCGTAGCTCCTTCCATAGAGTCTATATAATCTTGTTGTGTATAACTTCCTGCAAGAAAAAAATTATGGATGGATGTTCTTTGATTCGGACGAAATGGATCCATCCCTGGTGATTCCCTGTATAAAGACTGAGGAATCTGTACAATATTGCTCCATAAGAGTTTTAGATTTTTTGATGAAGGGAAAAGTTTCCTAACTTCTGCATCTATTTTTTCGGTGATTTTATCTTTTGATCTTCCTATCCAGCGATCGCCAGGAGTTAGAACGCACTGTAAAAGTGAACCCATGTTCTCTTTACGGTAATCTGCTGGACTTGTTAATGCTAAGTCGGCGAAACAACTAAAAGAGGCATCTGCTGAATATAAAAGATTATCTAGTCCTGTAGGGTTGTTAATATCATTATTTTTATTTTTTAGCTCAGTAACCCAACCATCATATCTTAATTGGATTGTTGCTACAGCTACTGCTCTTAATTTTTTTAAACCTTTAAAATCTTTTAATTGATACCAATCAGTTGGAATTATTTTTTTTATTCCAGGGACATCGCAAGCAGCAAGATATGTATCTGCAATAATTGTTTTTTGACCATCTGGCGTCTCTAATAATAATTCTTTAACCTTATAAGAAGAATCATATTGTTCATAAATAATTTCTTTAACTTTATGATTAAGGTGAATTTTAACTCCTTTATTAATAAGATAATCGACAATAGGTTGAGTTAACCATTTATGAGGAGAACCTTTAAGAAGGTTTAATTTTGAGGCTTCTGTTTTTGATGCAAACATCATGAATATTGTGAGCATACACCTAGCAGATATATCATTACAATTTATAAAACCTAATGCATAAGCTATTGGATCCCACATCCTTTTAAGACTGTGTTCGCTACCCCCATGATTAATAAACCATTCTTTAAAACTTATTCTGTCTAAGTCTCTAATAATGTTCATTGCACCTTTATAGTCAATGAGACCTCTTACTATTGGACTTGTACCTAAGGCTAATGCATTTCTCAATTTATCTACTATACTCAGTTGTTCTGTTGTGAAAAAAGCTTTTAATCCATTAAATGGAGCACCTAGAGCAAATCTGAAATCTAAAGATTTAAGGTTTCCTCCTTCATTGATAAAAAGGTGAGTATGTTCTTTAGGAAGAAGATTTTCTATAGCACCAACTTTGCTCATCAATTTGAATAAATTTGCGTAATTGTAAAAAAATACATGAAGTCCCATTTCAATATGATTACCATCTTTATCAACCCAACTGCCAACTTTGCCTCCCCAAAATGACCTGCTTTCATAAATCTCAACATCATGACCTGAGTCGACTAAATCAACAGCTGCTGTTAAACCAGCAAGACCAGATCCAACTATTGCAATTTTCACTTTTTTTTTCTTAAATTATAACAAATAGACTTTGGATGTTGTTTGTTTAGTGCAACTCATCCTTGATTTTTTTATAGTGTAAGTATTAAATCCTAAATGAAAATGTCTGAAAACAAATTAGTCGATAAAGTTCAAAATTCAGATGATGGGAAGGGTATCTTAATTACTAATGATGCTATTCAGCAAATTTCAGCTCTATTAAAAAACCAAATAGATAAAAAGGCGCTTCGTGTTGGAGTGAGGTCAGGGGGTTGTAGTGGTATGAGTTATACAATGGATTTTATTGCAAGTGAAGAGATTAATTCGGATGATAAAATATATGACTATTCATTAGGAGACACTGAATTTTTTCAGGTAGTATGTGACCCTAAAAGTCTTTTATATATTTACGGCATGCAGTTAGATTTTAGTAAGGACTTAATTGGAGGAGGCTTTAACTTTACGAATCCTAATGCCTCTCAAACTTGTGGTTGTGGAAGTTCATTTGCTGTCTGAGTTTTTACTATGATAAAAAAAATAGATGATTTTGAAGTTTTTTTTAATGAAGCATTATCCAGATATCAATCTGGAGGTGAACTTCAGGAGATACTAGAAGATTTCAAACAAATAACTAATCAGATTCCCAATCACTTTGCAGCTTGGACCTGTTTAGCATGGCTTAACTTGCTTTTAAAGAATAATGATGATGGTTTATATGCTGCAAGACAAGCAGTTAAGTTGAATGGTCAAGATCCACAAGCAAGGATGAATCTTGCTTTAGCTTTACTAGCAACTAACACTAAAGGTGTTAGAGATCACATAATTATAATTAAAAGAATGATGTTGATGGTCCCAGATATTGAAGAAGAACTAAAATTATCAGTAGATGATGGATTCTTAAGATATCCTGAATGGCCTGAAATGAAAAAAGTTAAAAATTGGTTGGCATTTTAGTTTGGCCAAAATTTTAATATTAAGTAATGGCCATGGAGAAGATTTATCAGGATCTATTTTGGCAAAAAAATTAATTCAGTTGGGTAATAATGTTGATGCTTTACCTATTGTTGGTAATGGCACTATTTATAAAAAAAATAATATAAAGGTTGTTTGCAAAACTAGAGAATTTAGTACTGGAGGCTTAGGATATAATTCAATAAAAGGAAGAATAAGTGATATTTTTAATGGTCAAATTTGTTATTTCTTAAAGAAGTTATTTTTGATTTTTTTAATTAAAAAAAAATATAACTATTTTCTTGTGGTAGGTGATATTGTTCCACTCGCTTTTGCTTGGCTTTCGCATAGGAAGTTTTTTGTTTATCTTGTAGCATATTCCAGTCATTATGAGGGTAAATTAAGACTACCCTGGCCCTCAAAATATTTTTTAAGTTCAAACAAATTACAAAATCTTTATACAAGAGATATTTTTACAGCTAATGATTTAACAAAACAATTGAATAGAAAAGTATATTTTTATGGTAATCCCTTTATTGATGTTTTTTCAAATATAAAAAAAAGAAAATTGAATCATTTTCTTTACAAAATAATTCTTTTACCTGGCAGTAGAATGCCTGAGCTCATAAATAATTTATGTTTATTAACAAAGGTTTTAGAAAATTTATCAAAATATAAATATTTTGAAAATATAGAATTTAATTTTGCAATTATCAATAGCTGCTCTTACCAAAAAATTATTAAAATCTTATCTTCAAATAATTGGCTTTTTAAAAAAAATCAAACAACTAGAGAGTGTTTAGTAATGCAATATAAATTTATTACTGTCAACTTTAGATGGAACTCATTTGAAGAAAGTTTGCTTAATAGTGACTTAGTATTAAGTATGGCAGGTACAGCCACAGAACAAGCCACGGGATTGAATAAGCCTATTATTCAAATTGAGGGTTATGGTCCTCAATTTACAAAATCATTTGCCAATGCTCAAAGACGCTTGCTTGGAAAATATATTTTTTGCGTAACAAAATATAATTCAAAAAAAGAAAAGATAGATAAGACTGCCAACTTAATTATTAGAATTTTGTATTTGATTAATCTTGATAAAAACTTTTTAATGTCCTGTAAAGAGAATGCTAAAAAAAGAATTGGTGATATTAATTCCTCTGATGAGATGGTTGTTGATATAAATAATATAATAAATAAATAATAATGATCTAATTGAAAATTAATTTTAAAAAAATAGTTGATAATTTCTTATTAGTAAATCTTTTTCTAGTAATAATCTTTGCTATTTATTTTCTATTTTCTATATTCATGCAAATTAATGGATCTTTTATTTTTCTTAAATATTTTCAAAGATTATGGAATCCATTAATAGTTCCTCTTATTACAATCCTCATAATTAGTGCATTAATCAATGGGATTACTTCTTGGTTACAGAGGAGATTGCATTCTCAAGAAGAGGATATTTAAATGTGTAAAAATTTTTTTTAAGATTAATACTTTTAACTTTTTGACCTTCAAGAACTATCTTTGCACTTTCTCCTAATAAAAACATTAATACAAATGCTGGGACTGGGAAAAGATTTGGTCTATTTAAATATTTAGCTAAAACATTTGAGAAATCTCTCATTGTTGTAGGTTGTGGAGCGACAGCATTATAAATTCCATTAAATTTTTTATTTATTAATGCGTTATTAATTAATGAGCATAAGTCGCTCCTATGTATCCAACTCATCCATTGATTCCCATCACCAATTGGTCCACCTAAGCCTATTTTGAAAATAGGTAGCATTTTCCCTAAAGCTCCTCCATCAGCTTCTAAAACTATCCCAATCCTAAAAATTACTAATCTAGTAAATAGTGGTTTATTTGAAGCAGCTTCCTCCCACTTTCTACAAATATTTGCAAGAAAATCATCTCCTGGGGCATTACTTTCATCAAATTCCATATCTAAACTTGTACCGTAATATCCGATAGCTGAGCCATTAATAACTACTTTCGGGGAGATTTTTAGTTTTTGTAAATTCTCCATTAAGTAAATTGTTGTATTTATTCTGCTTGACTCAATTTCATTTTTTTGTAATTCGCTCCATCTTTTATCAGCAATTGGCTCACCGGCTAAATTTATAATTCCTTCAGCTTTTTTAAGATAATCTATAAAATTTTGGTTTTGCCAATTTTCTTTTTTGGACAAATCAATTTTTAGGAAATTAATTTTCTTAATTGGGAGATCAAATTTTAAATCATTAATATTTTTTCGACTGATTACACATATCTCATGTTTTTCATTTAATAATTTTGGAATTAACTCTCTTCCTACAAATCCAGTGCATCCAATCAATAAAATACGCATTTTTATAAATATAAGAATCTAAGCCTAGAAAATTTTTTTAAAAAACGTTTAAATATTATCTTATATGCAGCTATCTTATTAAAAATATAATTTGTAATGAAGTAAATTAGTATAAAGTGAAATTGAATAAATTATTTTCATGACTGAATCGGTACCAAAAAAACCATTAAAAAAAGGTAG